>NZ_JBVIWC010000008.1:36065-208203 GCF_055594965.1 Kitasatospora sp. NPDC040550
CATTCGGCCCTCCTTGGCTCGGTTGGCCCGTCGCGCGGTCGGGCGCGACGGGCTGGGAGGCTAGGCGTGGTGGTCGAACTCGCGGGCCTTGATGCCCTGGAGGAGGGCGGAGAGGGTGGCCGGGGTGGTGCGGAGAATGAGGTGGCCCTCGTCGGACTCGCGGAGTTCGACTGCCCGGCCGGCGGCACGCACCTCCACGCACTCGCTGGACGCCCCGCTGTAGCTGGACTTCTGCCACTCTGACTTGCGCATTCGGCCCTCCTTGGCTCGGTTGGCCCGTCGCGCGGTCGGGCGCGACGGGCTGGGAGGCTAGGCGTGGTGGTCGAACTCGCGGGCCTTGATGCCGTTGAGCAGGGAGGCGAGGGCTGCGGGGGTGGTGCGGAGGATGAGGTGGCCTTCGTCGGACTCGCGGAGTTCGATAGCGCCGTCTACGGCGCGGACTTCGACGCAGGTGTCGTTTGCTCCGGAGTAGCTGGACTTCTGCCACTTGAACTTAGTCATGTTTGTCTTCCATCTCTGCCTTGACAGCCTGAATGAACGATCGAGACTCATCCTCCGACAAGGCGACGGACTCCATGCGGCCGAGAGTCTCCCGGAACGCGGCCAGGTGGGGTGGAGCGTCATAGAGGTGGTTGCCGTGGCCCGAGTCCATTTGGACAGTGTCGAGCTCGGGCACTGCACCGTTGGCGTAGGTGAAGTTCTCGCTGGGGCCGGGCAACGTCTCGACATCGAACGGTACGACTCGGATCGAGATTCCCGGAGTGTAAGAGTCTTCGATGAGAGCGCCGAGCTGGTCGGCGAGGATCTTTGGACCGCTGAACTGCATCCGCAGTGCTGCCTCGTGGATGAACCCTGTGTAGGGAACGTCTCCGGACCTGACGATCTGCTGTCGCTGCATGCGGAAGGCAGTTCTGAGATCGACTTCATGAGGAGCTGGGGCGGGGAAAGCCCGGCTGAAGACTGCCGAGGCGTAGGCGCTTGTCTGAAGTAGCCCAGGGAGGAAGGTGATCGTGAAGGTGGCGAGTCTTTGCGCGTGGCCCTCAACTTCGGCCACATCGAGGAAGTCGTCTGAGAGGGTGCCGCGATACTCCTCCCACCACCCCTTGCCTCGCTCACCGATGAGGGTGGCGAGAGCTTCGATGAGGGGCTCGTTGACACAGCTGCAGGCAGCGGCGATCACGCGCAGTCGGTCAGTGCTGATGCCGATCCTGCCTGACTCCATCTGCGTCACCTGGGCTGGGCTCATGCCGACCATCCGGCCAAGTTCAGTGCCGCCGAACCCGGCCTGCTCGCGCATTCTCCGAAGCTCGATTCCGAGTCGGCGCTGGCGGAGTGTTGGGTTCGAACGAGGAGGCATGACTTCCTTCCAGGTGCAGTGAGGCCCAGTCTGCCGCGCTGGCTGAGCGCGAGGCCATCAGTTACCACCGTAGAGGGAACTTTCCGCGAGTGTGGAAATTTGGATACTCGTGTGCGTTATGGTCGATGTCACATCGATCCGACGGATCGTCAGTAACGCTTGCTAGCAAGCGCCGCAGAGCAGCTATGCCCATTTGCCTGGCCTGGCTCACGGCGACATCTATCCGCCGGATCCCCCTTCTCAACCACGCCCGGGAGAACTCCCATGCGTCACCTCAACACGCCCTCGCTCGCCCTCGGCCGCCAGTCCCTCCAGGACGCCATGGTCCGCCTCGGCTGGCCCGCCTCCACCATCTTCGAGGCCGAACTCTGCCTCTACGAGCTCCTCGTGAACGCCTGGCGGCACGGCAACACCCCCGCCCCCGTCGTCCAGATCCTCGCGATGACCCGCAACACCCTCCGGGTCTCCGTCTCCGACGAGAGCCCGCTCTTCCCCGACCTGCACGCCCCCTCCGTCCTCGCCGAGTCCGGGCGCGGCCTCCAGCTGGTCGAGGGCCTCACCACCCGCTGGGGCGTGGACCCCCGGGAGCACGGCAAGTCGATCTGGTTCGAGCTGGACGGCGCCCAGTGACCCGCCAGCCCATGCAGCCCACCGACCCCCGGATCCGGGCCTTCACCGAGGACCACATCCTCAGCCTCCTCGCCGAACTCCACGAGCGCGGGCGCAGGTTCGGCCTGATCTTCCCCTCGGCCGCCACCGACCGGACCCTCGACGGCCGCGTCCTGGTCTGCTTCAACACGGCCCCGGCGTCGACGCTCCTCAACCTCCTCACGCTGCTCCTCGACGCCGACCGCGACCGCGACCGCGACCGCGACCGAGACCGTGACCGCGAGCGCCCGTGCGGTTCCTGATCGCCGCCGCCTTCGCGACGCTCCTCGCCCTCGCGATCGCCACGGTCGTGCTGGGTGTCATCACCGCCCTGAGGGTGATGACACCCGACGAGGACGCCTGAGCGCGAACAGCCGAAGAGGGCCGCCACCGCCCCCGGCGATCACGACCCCCGTCTCCCGTGCTGTTCGGCCCGCCCCGCTCGGCCCTCCTCAGGCTTTCTTCTCGAATCCCGCCAGCACCTCGCGCGGGTCGAAGGTGACCCGGATCCGCGCGATCCTCCCGTCCTCCACGTGCATCCAGTTCGCCGTCGGCGCCGGCGGCGCGATGCTGGTGTTCAGCTCGAACCAGGTGATGACCTCGTCGCCCTCCGCCACCCGCATCTTCACGTCGATCTTCTCCAGCACCTGACCGAGCCCCCGCAGTCCGCCCAGCGCCTGGTCGATCCCGGCCGCGGTGCCGAGCGGGCCCACGAAGTCGACGTCCTCGGCCAGCAGGCCCCGGATGGTGTCGAAGTCACCCGCCTCCCAGGCGGTGAAGTAGGTCTCGGCCAGCTCTCGCGCGTTCTTCGTCGTCGTCATGCCTCCATCCTCCCGCCGCCCCGACCATCCGTCCAACAGATAGAACCGATCCCAGCTATCATCCTCAGATATGGAGATGCACCAGCTGCGCTACTTCGCCGCCGTCGTCGACGAGGGCTCGTTCACCGCGGCTGCCGCCCGCCTGCACGTCAGCCAGTCCGGCGTCAGCACCCAAGTTGCCAAGCTGGAAAAGGAGTTGGGCCAGCAACTGCTGGACCGCGCCGGCCGCCGCATCCACCTCACCCCGGCCGGGGAGGCCATCCTCCCGCTCGCCAAGAACGCCCTGGCCACCCTCGACGCCATCCGGCACACCGCCGCCGAGTTCGCCGACGCCGTACGCGGCCGGGTCCGGCTCGGCATGATCATGGGCTGCTCGATCCCGCCCTTCCTGGACACCGTCGCCGACCTCGGCCGCACTCACCCCGGCATCGAACTGAGCCTGCACGAGGGGCACTCCGACCTGCTCCAGGCCCAGGTCCTGGCGGGCGCCCTCGACCTCGCCCTGATCGGCTACGCGGGCGAGGTGGCCACCGGGCTGGAGGTCGGCGTGGTCGTGGACGATCCGATCGCCGCCGTCGTCCCCGTCGGCCACCGCCTCGACCGCCCCGGCCTGACTCTCGTCGACCTGCGCGGCGAGAAGATCCTCTGCCTCTCCCCGGGCACCGGTCTCCGCGCCGCCTACGACCGCTCCTGCGCGCAGCTCGGCCTCGAACCGCGGGTGGACATCGAGGCGAGCTCCCCGGCGGCCGTGCTCCGCCTGGCCGAGCGCGGCGCCGGGGTGGCCGTCCTCAGCGCCTCCGCCGTGGAGGGCGCCGGCCTGCGGGCCGTCCCGCTGACCGACGCCGGTACGAACGCCCGCCTCGGCCTGGTCGCCCGCCGCGACCAGCACTCCCCGGCCGTCCGCCTCCTCCACACCAAGCTCACGACGGCGATGCGCGCCGACTGAAACCGCCCTCCCCGCGCCGGCCCGTGATGGGATGGCCTCCTGTGCCCGAGCCCGAGGAGGCCGCTGTGTCCCGCACACCGCAGCAGATCTTCCTGAGCTACGTCCACGCCGGCGCCATGACCAGGAACGCCGACGCCCTCGCCGAGTGCTTCACCGAGGACGGCGTCCTCGAGGCGCCGCTGATGCCCGCCGGCGCCGCCTTCCCCCGGCGGCTGGAGGGCCGCGAGGAGATCCGCAGCGCCATGGCGGCGTACTACGAGCAGCACCGGGCGAAGGGCGGGCGCCCGCCGAACGTCGAGAAGTCCGCCTACGTGCTGCACACCACCGCCGACCCCGACGTGTTCATCGCCGAGATCGACACGGTCTTCGACGGGGACGACGGCGAGGAGGAGCGGGCGGTCTCCCTCGTGCAGATCGTCCGCGTCCGCGACGGGAGGATCGCCCGCCTGCGGGACTACTTCTCGCCCGACCTGATGGACTGAGCGGTCAGGCCTTCCAGCGCGGGTCACGCCCCGACGCCGCCAACGCGCGCTCCCACGCCGAGGCGTCCTCGGGCACCGCGACGGGCTCCGCGAACCCGCCGTACTGCCGGAACAGTTCGGCGTTCTCCGCGACGATCTCGCCCACCAGCAGCGCGAGTTCGTCATCGACCTCGATGCTCCCACCCACCGCCCGGGACACGTCCCAGCCGTGCAGCAGCAGCTCCAGGACCAGCATCCGGGCGATCCCCACCGCCGGGAACGGCGACCCGCCGAGGTCGACGTCCCCCTCCCAGGCGGCCGGGTCGCCCCAGGCCGCCACCGCCCGCTCCACCTGGGCCGCGTACTCGGCGCGCCAGTCCGCGTCCGCCGTGAAGTCCCGCTCGATCAGTGCCACCGGCAGTTCGGTGCGCCGGGCCCGGTGCTCCAGGCCGTGCGAGGTGTACAGCACCCAGTGGTTGATCAGTGTCCGGGTGTCGAACTCCCCGCAGGGCGTCGGCGCGTCCAGGGCCGCCCCGGCCGGGACGCCGGTGGCGACCTCGGAAGCGACGGCGGCGGCACGCGCCAGGAGGGGGTGCAGGGGGTGAGCGTTCATGCCCCGATCGTGCGCCGGGGGGCGCCGCCCGGTCTTGAAGAAACGCGACGACCGCGAAGAGACGCGACGACCGTGAAGAAGCGCGACGACTAGCCTGGTGCCATGGCTGCCCCCGATGCCCCCGACCTCGGCCGTGGCGTGCTCCACCCGGCCCGGGCCGCCGAGCTGATCGGCGTGGAGCGGGTGGCGCCCGCGCCCGCCGTGGCGCGCTTCGTGGAGTTCTACTGGGTGGTCCGCTGGGACCTGGCCGGCCACCCGCCGTACGAGCAGAAGGTGCTCGCCCACCCGAACGTCCACCTGGTCTTCGAGGCCCCGCGGGCCCGCGTCTACGGGGTGGACCGCTCGCTCTTCGTCCGCCGTCTCGAAGGCACCGGGCATGTCCTGGGCGTGAAGTTCCGCCCCGGCGCCTTCCGGCCCTTCGCGGGGCATGCGGTGAGCGCCCTGGCCGACCGGTCCGTCCCCGCCGCCGACTACTTCGGGCCCGGGGCGGACGAGGCCAACGCCCTGGTCCTGGACGGGCCGAGCGCGGCGCGGGCCGACGCCTTCCTGCTGCCGCTGCTGCCCGCGCCCGACCCGGTCGCCGAGGAGGTCGCCGCGATGGTGGAGCGGATCACCGGCTCCCCGGACCTGCGCCGGGTGGACGAGCTGGCCCGCGAGCTGGGCCTGACCGTCCGCCGCCTCCAACGGCTGTTCGCCGAGTACGTCGGCGCCTCCCCGAAGTGGGTGCTGCGCCGGGCCAGGCTCCACGAGGCCGCCGAACGCGCCTCGGAGGAGGGGAGGTTGGACCTGGCGGCGCTCGCCGTCGAACTCGGCTACGCCGACCAGGCCCATCTCACCCGGGACTTCACCGCGGCGGTCGGCATCTCACCGGCCCGCTACGCGAGTTCGGGCTGAACTCCGCACGGCTCAGGCGGCCGCCGTCGCAGCCGCGGCCGCCTCGGCGGCGGCCCGGCCACGGGCGCTGGCCCGCTTGGCGTAGGTGATGGTGAAGTAGATCAGCCCGCCGAGCACCGCGAACGGGAGGATGCTGTTGATGGTCACCACTGTGCCGTGCGAGAGCGTGTAGACGAACACGATCCGCAGCGCGGCCTCCAGGATGAACGCGGTGCCCCAGACGATGGTCAGGTTGCGCTGCACCAGCCGGAAGCCCGGGTACTGCCACATCGAGTTCCACCAGGAGACCATCTCCGGGGTGCCGTCGGTGGCGAACTTGCGGCCGAAGTAGAACATGATCGGCTTGGGCGCGGCCAGCGAGCCGAGATACAGCACGCCGAGCAGGCCCGAGACGAAGGAGTCCTTGGCCAGCAGCATCTTCGGGTCGGTCGGGCCGACCAGCGAGACGACGAGGGTCAGCGCCACGAAGACCAGCGAGACGACGGCGAACTCGTCGATCCGGCGGTGCCAGGCGAGGTAGATCACCGTGTCGAGGACCGGGCCGAGGCCGGAGAGCAGGATGGCGGTGGACTCGCTGTAGCCGTGGTCGTGCAGCTGGTTGTAGATCATGATCGGCGCGACCACGTTGAAGGCGATGCTGATCAGCCAGCCGAGCGCGGCGGCCTTGCCCTTGCGGGCAGGGGCGGTCGGAGCTACCGCAGTTGACATGGTGGTGTCCCCCGGACGAAATGGTGTGAATGGGCGGCGCCATTGTGGCGGAAGCGCCGGTCGGCTGCACAACCCGACGATGTCGACTAATCGTCAGTGGGCGGACGAGGCCGCGCCCATGCCGTCCCCCGGCTCGGCCCCGGCCCGGCCCCGGCTCGGCCTCGGCCAGGCCCCGACCGCGCCCCGCCTAGGCCCCGAGGAACCGCTGGAGCTCGTCCAGCATGAAGTTCGCCCCGGTGTACCCGATCCCCTGGAACCACAGCTGGTCGTCCACCGGGAACGCCCGGTGCGCCTTGACCGCCCCGAGGCCCTGCCAGCCCGGGCTCGCCAACGCCGCCTCCTCGCCGGCCCGCTCCGGATCGCCGTAGGTCGCGTACAGCAGCAGGTCGCCGTCCGCCTTGCCGATCTGGTCCAGCGGGATCTCGAAGTCGGACTGCTCGACGTTCTGCGCGTCCGGCCGCCCGACCGCGGCGTCGGCGAGCACCGACCCGGGGAAGCTCTGCCGCCCGAACAGCCGGATCCCGCCGCCCTCCGTGAACCGCACCAGGCTCACCTTGCGCCCGGACAGCTTCGCCGCCGCCAGCGCCCCCGCCACCTGCCCGGCGTGCTTCTGGTACGAGGCGACGAAGGCCGCCCCGGCCGCCACCCGGCTCAACGCCTGGGCGTGCAGCTGGAAGTTCGCCTTCCAGGGCGCCCCGGTGGTCTGGGTGAGCACGGTCGGGGCGATCGCCCGCAGCTGCTCGTACCGGTCGCCGTCCCGGGTCTGGTCGGACAGGATCAGGTCCGGCCGCAGCGCCCGGAGGGCGGCGAGGTCGGGCGCGCCGGCCGGGCCGACCAGCCGGACGCCCGCCGTGCGGGAGGCCGGCCAGTACGCGGGGAAGCCGGTGTCGGCGGCCGGGAGCGCGGCCCCGACCGGGGTGATGCCCAGGGTCAGGGCGGAGTCGAGCACGTCGGTGTCCAGTACGACCACCCGCACCGGCTCGCCCGGCACCTGCACCGGCCCGGTCGCGGCGTTCACCGTCACCGGCGGCAGCGGGGTGGGGGAGGGCGTGCCGCTCGCCTCGAAGTCCGCGGCGGGCGGCTGGGAGCCCCCGGAGCCGCTGCACGCCGCGAGCGCGGCGGCCCCGCCGAGTCCGCCGAGCCCGGCGAGGAACGTACGGCGGGAGATCCGGGGCATCGGCGGGTCCTCGGGCGGTGAGGCTGCGGTGGGCCCGTCGATTATGTCCGAAATGGCGGCTAAAAGGCCGTTAAGCGTCCACGGCCCCGGCCGTTTCGGCCGTCGCCGCCCACGGCGCCCCCGGCACAACGAGCGGAGTGCCCGTCACCGGATCCGGCACCACCACCGAGTCCAGCCCGAACACCTCGCGCACCAGCTCCGCCGTCACCACCTCGCCCGGCGGACCCTCGGCGACCACCCGGCCGTCCCGCATCGCCACCAGGTGGTCCGCGTACCGGGCCGCCTGGTTGAGGTCGTGCAGCACGGCGACGACCGTCCGGCCGCGCTCCACGTTCAGCCGGCGCACCAGGTCCAGCACCTCCACCTGGTGCGCGATGTCCAGATAGGTGGTCGGCTCGTCCAGCAGCAGGATGTCGGTGCCCTGGGCGAGCGCCATCGCGATCCAGGCCCGCTGGCGCTGCCCGCCCGACAGCTCGTCCACACTGCGCTCGGCCAGCTCAGCCGTCGAGGTGCGCTCCAGCGCCTCGGCGACGGCCTCCTCGTCCTCCGCCGACCACTGCTGCCACCAGCTCTGGTGCGGCTGGCGGCCGCGCGAGACCAGGTCCGCCACCGAGATGCCCTCGGGCGCGGTCGGCGACTGCGGCAGCAGGCCGAGCCGCTGGGCGATCCGCTTGGTCGGGATCCGGGCCAGCTCCTCGCCGTCCAGCAGCACCGCGCCGCGCACCGGCTTCAACAGCCGGCCCAGCGCCCGCAGCAGCGTCGACTTGCCGCAGGCGTTCGGGCCGACGATCACCGTCACCCGCCCGTCCGGGATGCCGACGTCCAGGCCCTCGACGACCGTGCGCGCCTCGTAGGCCAGGGTGAGGCCCCGGGCCTCCAAGCGGGGAACGGACATCAGGAACCTCCACGGCGGGAACGGATCAACAGCCACATCAGGTACGGCGCGCCGACCATGCCGGTCACCACGCCCACCGGCAGCTCGGTCGGGGCGAGCAGCCGCCGGGCCACCAGGTCCGCCAGGACCACCACCAGCGCCCCGGTCAGCGCCGAGCACAGCAGCGGCACCTGCGCCGAGCGGGCCAGCCGCAGCGCGATCTGCGGGGCCATCAGCGCCACGAAGTCCACCGGCCCGGCGGCGCCCGCCGCACAGGAGGCCAGCACGATGCCCAGCAGCGCCATGCCCAGCCGGATCCGGTCCAGCCGCAGCCCGAGGCCCACGGCCGTCGCGTCGTCGAAGGAGATCGACCGCTGCGCCCGCGCCGCCCACAGCGCCACCGGCAGGGCCGCCAGCAGCACCCAGGCCAGCCACCCGGCCTGGTCGAAGCCGGTGCCGTTCAGGCTGCCGGTCATCCACACCTTCGCGGCCTGCGCCTGGAAGCCGTCGCCCTTGGTCAGGAAGACGGAGGTCAGCGAGGACAGCGCCACGCTGATCCCGATCCCGATCAGCACGAACCGCTGGGCGTGCAGCCCCCGCCGCCAGGCCAGCGCGTACACCAGCAGCCCGGCCGCCAGTCCGCCGCCGACCGCCGCGTACGGCGCCTGCCCGGTCGAGCCGACCACCCCGTACGCCATCAGCCCGACCACGGTGACGGTCGCGCCCCAGGTCACGCCCACCACGTCCGGGCTGGCCAGCGGATTGCGGGCGACGGTCTGCACCAGCGCCCCGGCCAGCCCGAGCGCCGCCCCGACCAGCAGCCCCACCACCACGCGCGGCAGCCGGAACTCCCCGACCACCAGCTCGTCCGGACTCGGCTGCCCCAGCACCACCTTGACCACCTCGCCCGGCGAGACGGTCGACTCGCCCAGGCACAGCGAGGCCACCACCGTCGCCGCCAGCACGACCAGCAGCCCGACGGCGGCCAGCGCCGAGCGCCGGTGCAGCAGGAACGAGGCCCGCCCGGCCCGCACCACCGAATAGCCGCGCAGCGAAACCGCGGTCATGCCGCCACCACCTTCCGCCGCCGCACCAGCGCCACCAGCACCGGCACCCCCACCAGCGCCGTCATCACGCCCGCCGGGACCTCCGAGGGCGGGAACAGCACCCGGCCCAGGGTGTCCGCGAGCAGCAGCAGGGCCGGGCCGAGGACGGCCGAGAAGGCGAGGATCCAGCGGTGGTCGGCGCCGGCCACCGCCCGGGCGGCGTGCGGCACGGCGAGGCCGATGAAGGCGATCGGTCCGGCCGCCGCGACCGCCGAGCCGGTCAGCACGGTGGCGCCCAGCGCGCCGACCGCCCGGACGGCGCCGGTCCTCGCGCCCAGCCCCTTCGCGGTGTCCTCGCCGAGCGCCAGCGCGTCCAGCCCGCGCGCCACCGCCACCACCAGCAGGGTGCCGACGGCCAGGAACGGCAGCAGCTGCCAGGCCACGTCCGCCGTCCGGCCGGAGAGCGAGCCGACGTGCCAGAACCGGAACTGGTCCATGGTGGCCGCGTCGGTGGTCAGCACCAGGGTGTTCAGCGAGGCGATGAACGCGGACATCGCCGAGCCGGCCAGCGCCAGCTTGATCGGTGTGGCCCCGCCCCGGCCGCGCCCGGCCAGGCCGTACACCAGCACGGTGGCGAGCACGGCGCCCGCGAAGCCGAACCAGACGTACCCGGTGAGGGTGGAGACCCCGAAGCCCGAGATGGCGACCACCACGCCCGCCGCCGCGCCCTGCGAGACCCCGAGGATGCCGGGGTCGGCGATCGGATTGCGGGTCAGGCCCTGCATCACCGCGCCGGCCAGCCCGAGCGCGGCGCCCACGGCCAGCCCGACCACCGTCCGGGGCACCCGCAGCTCGCGGATCACCACGGCGTCGGCGGAGCCGCCGCCGTGCAGCAGCGCGTCGACGGTCGCCGACAGCGGCACCGTCCGGCTGCCGACCGCCAGGCTCAGCAGCACCGCGACGGCCAGCACGGCCAGTGCGGCGGCGAGCCACAGTATTCGGTGACGGGGTGTCCGCCGCTTGCCCGGTGGTGCGGTGGTGTCGGTCATGAGCCCTCTCCGCGGAAAACTCAGGTAAACCTAAGTTCCGCCTCGGAGGCGGGGCAAATCGCCTCGTCCCGGCCCGGACCCGTTGGGTAGCCTGGCGGCATGCCCGCGACCCCGCCCGCCCCGCTCACCGTCGGCTTCGACCTGGACATGACGCTGCTGGACACCAGGCCAGGCATCCACGCCACCTACCGGGCGCTCTCCGCCGAGACCGGCGTCCCCGTCGACGCCGACCTCGTGGTCACCCGGCTCGGCCCGCCGCTGCTGGACGAGATCCGCAACTGGTTCCCGGCCGACGAGGCCGAGCGGGCCGCCGCCCGCTACCGCGAGCTCTACCGTGACCACGCCTTCGCCCCGACCGTGCCGCTGCCCGGCGCCCACGCCGCCGTCGAGGCGGTCCGCGCCCACGGCGGCCGGATCGCCGTGATCACCGGCAAGTACGAGCCGAACGCCCGCCTCCACCTGGAGCACGCCGGACTGGACGCGGACGTCCTGGTCGGCGACCTCTGGGCGGAGACCAAGGGCGAGGCGCTGCGCGCGCACGGCGCGACCATCTACGTCGGCGACCACCTCGGCGACATCGTCGGCGCCCGGCACGCGGACGCCGTCGCGGTCGCCGTGGCCACCGGCCCGTACGACGCCGACGAACTGCGCCAGGCCGGGGCCGACGTGGTGCTCACCGACCTCACCGGCTTCCCGGAGTGGCTCGACCGGCACCTGGCCGGCCACGACCCGGCCTGATCCACCGGACGCGGCCCGGGACTCCGGGGTCCTGGGACTTCCGGGCCCGGGGCTCCGGGGCCCTAGGACTCCTGGGGCGCGATCCGGGCGCGCTGGGCCCGGGCGTTCAGGAAAAGCCCGGTCAGCGCGGCCAGGAAACCGGCCGGCATCAGCATGCTCAGCCAGTACATGGCCGTCGGCAGCGGCGTCAGGTGCAGGAACAGCGGGACGAAGGTGACCAGGGTGGCGAGCGCGCCGATGCCGAAGACCACCGTCCCGGCCTTGACGTACACGTCGCCGGGGTCGGCGCTCTGGCTGCTCACGTCCGCTCACTCCTCCGAGCCGCGCCGGGCCGCCCGTCCGGGGCCCGGTCCGCGCCCCAGTCTGGCAGAACCGCCCCCGCGGCGGCCCACCGGAGCGGCTCGGTCACGTTGCGCAGTTTCCCGGCAGCGATGCGTTTTGATCCCTGCTGGGCGAGGGTATGCAGGGGGTGCCGAGGGGCGCTACAGGTGCGTCCCGTGTCCTCAGACCCGGGGGTGTGAGCCGATGGACTGCGCAGAACCGCGCCCCGGCCGTGCCAGTACCGGGTCGTCCGCGGCCGCGAGATCCCCGCGCTCCCGTCGGCCCGTCCGGCCCTCGGAACGCGGACCCATCGCGGACCGCTGATGAGGCAGTGACGGACCATTAGTCTGCTCCTGACAACGCGCCGGCCGTGAGCGCCCACGGGCGCCGAGCCGAGGTCGGCCGTCTTTCTCCCCACACCACCCAGTGATCCCCGGCCAGGGCCGGGATCCCTCACACCCATTCGAGGACTGTTCGAGATGCCCACCGGCCAGGTCAAGTGGTTCAACGAGACGAAGGGCTTCGGCTTCCTGTCGCGCGACGACGGTGACGACGTCTTCGTCCACACCAAGGCGCTGCCCGCCGGTGTCACCGTGCTGAAGCCGGGCCAGCGGGTCGAGTTCGGCGTGGTCGCCGGCCACCGCGGGGACCAGGCGATGGCCGTGCAGTTGCTGGACGCACTGCCGTCGGTGGCCGCCGCCCAGCGCCGCAGCGCCGACGACATGGCGCCGATCGTCCAGGACTTGATCACCACCCTGGACGCGGTGCTGCCCGGCCTCCAGCGCGGCCGCTACCCGGCCAAGCCGACCGGCCAGAAGCTGGCCGGCCTGCTGCGCGCGGTGGCCGACCAGTTCGACGTCTGAGGCCCGAAAGGGTCTAGAACGCGAGCGCACCCGGGTCGAGCGGGGGCACCAGCCCCGCTGCGGCGGCCCGGGTGAGCAGCGCGTGGACGGCCCGGTAGCCCTCCTCGCCGAGGTCGGCGGTGAACTCGTTGACGTACAGCCCGATGTGCTGGTCGGCCACGGCCGGGTCCATCTCCTGGGCGTGCGCCAGCACGTACTCCCGGCTGGCGGCCGGATCCGCCCAGGCCTGCCGGACGGACTCGCGGATCGTCGCGGCGAGCTCGCGCAGCCGCTCGGCGCCCAGCGAGCGCCGGGCCACGATCGCCCCCAGCGGGATCGGCAGGCCGGTCTCCGCCTCCCAGGCCTCACCCATGTCGGCCAGGCTGTGCAGGCCGTACTGCTGGTACGTGAAGCGGGCCTCGTGGATCACCAGGCCGGCGTCCACCCGGCCGTCCCGGACGGCGGGCATGATCTCGTGGAACGGCAGGACGACGATCTCGCCGAAGCCGCCCGGCACCGCCCGTGCCGCCCAGAGCCGGAACAGCAGGTAGGCGGTGGAGCGCTCGGAGGGCACCGCGACGGTCCGGCCGGCCAGGTCCGCGGGCGAGGCCACGCCCGGCAGGGTGAGCACCAGCGGCCCGCAGCCGCGCCCCAGCGCACCACCGCAGGGCAGCAGGGCGTACTCCTCCAGGACCCAGGGCAGCGCGCCGTAGCTGATCTTCAACACGTCCAGCTCGCCGCGCTCGGCCAGGCCGTTGGTGATGTCGATGTCGGCGAAGGTCACCTCGGGGGCGTCCGCCCCGGGGACGGCGCCGTGCGCCCAGGCGTGGAACACGAAGGTGTCGTTCGGGCAGGGCGAGTACGCGATGCTCAGCCGTTCAGCCACGGCCGGCCTCCTCGATCAGTTCTGGGACGGGAAGCGCGGCGAAGGCCCGCTCCAGGGCGGCCAGCGCCTCGCCGATCCGCCAGGCGGCCCGGTCGCGCGGGCCCACCGGGTTGGACACGGTGCGCAGCTCGAAGGCCGGCACGCCGAACCGGGCGGCGGCCTCGGCCACGCCGAAGCCCTCCATCGCCTCGGCCGCGGCCCCCGGGTGCCGGGCGGCCAGCGCGGCGGCCCGCTCGGCGCTGCCGGTCACCGTGGAGACGGTCAGCACCGGGCCGGTCACGGCCCGGACGTCCCGGTCCGCCAGGGCGCGTCCGGCCAGGGCGACGACGGCCGCGGGAGGGGTGTGCCGGGCGGTGCCGAAGCCCAACTCGGTGACGTCGGCGAAGCCCTCGGGGGTCTCGGCGCCGAGGTCGGCGGCCACCACCGCCGACGCCAGCACGGTGGCGCCGACCGGCGCGAGCGGCGCGAAGCCGCCGGCGATCCCGGCCGAGGCGACCAGACCGTACGGGCGGGCCGCCAGCGCGGCGCAGGCGCCGGCCGCGGCGGCCGCCGGGCCGACGCCCGCGGCCAGCACGTCCACCGGTGCGGCCGCGCAGCGGTGCAGGGTGCCGCCGGGCAGCGGCAGGTCGGCGGCACCGCCGGGCAGGCCGCGCAGCACCGCCTCGGCCTCGGCCGGCACCGCGACGACCACGAGCAGCCGGGCCCGTTCGGGGCCCGGCTGCCCGGGGTGCGCTTCGGAGACCTGCGCGGTCATCGCGGGGAGCGTCAGTCGTTCTTGGTGTTCAGCTGGAAGTACCAGACCGCGATCGGGCTCTCCGACTTCTTGTCGATCTCGACCACGGTGATCACGGTCTTGCCGCTGGAGTTCAGCACCTTGCCCGCGGTCTGGGAGCCGGAGAAGCTCGGGCCCTGGGCGTAGGAGAACAGGCTGGTCTGCCCGCCCTGGCTGCTGGCGCCACCGTTGGTGGAGGCCCACCAGCCGGTCTTGGCGACGTTCGGGCTGACGCCGACGCCGATCCGGTCGCTCGCCCGCACGTCGGACTGCGGCAGGCTGCCGTCGGCCAGGGCCTGCTTGGCCTTGGTCTGGCACTGGTCCTGCTGGTCGTCGGTCAGCGGGCTGCCGTCGTTCCAGCACAGCGGGTCCGTGACGGTCGACGTGGTGCCGACCTGGAGGGTGGCCCGGTGGGAGCTGTGCTCGGTCTGCCCGGCGGCAATCGCGACGGAGGTGCCCACCGTGGCGGCACCGACCACGACGACGGCGCCGAGGGCGGCGATGACACGGGTATTGAGGCTCATGCGACAGAATCTACCGGGCCCGGGCGATCACGCGACGCGGGGGTCGGCCACCGCGTGTTGCTCCGTCACGCCAACCGACCGGTTCAGGCCACCCTGGGCGCGGTCGGATGCCGCCGCAGGCCCAGCCGCAGCAGCGAGCGGGCCGTCCACAGCAGCACCAGGCCGACCACCGAGGCGGCGATCGACAGGCCCAGCACCCCGTTCAGCGGCAGCACGATGCCGACCCCGCCGCCGACCACCCAGGACATCTGCATCAGGGTTTCCGAACGGGCGAACGCCGACGTCCGCACCGCCTCCGGGACGTCCCGCTGGATCAGCGCGTCCAGCGCCAGCTTGCCCAGTGAGGCCGCCATCCCGGACACCGCGGCGACCAGAACCACCGTCACCACGCCGTACCAGAGCGCGGCCGCCGCCGTCACGCAGGTCGCCAGCAGCAGCATCGCGGTGACCGTCGCCTCCGGGCCCCGGGTGCGCAGCCAGGAGCCCAGCACCGAGCCCAGCGCGTTGCCCGTCCCGGCGGCCAGTGCCACCAGGCCCAGCGCCAGGGTCGGCCGCAGGCCGCCGATCGGGTCGGTGCGCAGCAGGAAGGCCAGGAAGAACACCAGGAAGCCGACCAGCCAGCGCATCCCCGCCATCGCCCGCAGCGCCAGCACCACCGAGGGGCCGACGGTGCGCAGCGAGGCCTTGACCTTCGGGGGCTTGTGGTGGATCAGGTGCGTGCCGCCGGCCGGCGCCTCGGCGGACACCTCGGCGTGCAGCACGGCCCGCTGCTCGCCCTTCGCCGAGTCCACCGTGTGCGGCAGGTGGAAGGCCATCAGGGTGCCGATCACGAACACCAGGAAGGCGCCGCGCAGCGGCCAGCCCGGCCCGATCAGGTGCAGCAGCCCGCCCACCGCGGCCGCCACCCCGGTGGCCAGCAGCCCGGCCAGGGTGACCCGGGAGTTCGCCTTCACCAGGGACAGCCGGCTCGGCAGCAGCCGGGGCACCACCACGCTGCGCACCACCCCGTACGCCTTGGACGCCACCAGCACGCCCAGCGCCTCCGGGTAGAGCGCGATGCCGCCGCCGGAGATCACCCCGGCCATCGTCCAGGCCAGTACGGCCCGGGCCAGCATCGACATCGCCATGGCGGCCCGGCGGCCGTGCGGCAGCCGGTCCAGCAGCGGCCCGATCACCGGAGCGAGCAGGGCGAACGGGGCCATCGTGATCAGCAGGTAGAGCGCGACCCGGCCGCGGGCCTCGCCGGTGGGGACGGAGAAGAAGATGGTGGAGGCCAGCGCGATGGTGATCAGCATGTCGCCGAAGGAGTTCAGCGCGTGCAGCTCGATCAGCTTCGCCAGGCCGGACTCGCCCGCGCCCTCGGCCGAGGTGGCCCGGCGGATCCGGCGGCCGGTGCCGTGCACCAGCTTGCCGGTGCGCAGGCCGGCGGCGGAGGCGGTGCGGACCAGGAAGTGGCGGTGGGGCTCGGAGGTCTCCTCGGCGGTCTCCCCGTCGAGGTCCGCGCTGAGGTCGGCGTCGAGGTCCGCGCTGAGGTCGGCGTCGAGGTCCGCGCCGAGGTTCCCGTCGTGGGCGCCGGCGGGGGAGTCCGGTCCGGTTTCGGCGGTTTCGGCGGCTGCCACGGAAACCCGGGCCGACTTTTTCAGACTGACCCGGGCGGCTGCGGACGGCCCGCCGCCCGCCACCGGCTGCGGTTCGCCCGCAGCGGGGACGGGAGACTGCTGTCGCGGCGCGACCCGCGCCTCGTCGGGGCTGCCGGCCTGCGAGGGGCGCAGTGCGTGCTGCGACGGGTTTTCGTCCGCCACAAGCCCATCCTGCCCCAGATTCGCCGGGGTGACGCGGGATTCGGCTCCGCTCGGCGCGGCCTCCGGAAGGTTCGGCTCCGCCCCGGACTGTGCCGGGGCGCCGACCGGCGGGTAGCCTGCCCCAAGGTCCGCCCGCGTGGGCGCCGGGGCGCCGGCAGGCCGGACGGGCGGCGCGGTCGGTACCCGTGGCGGCCCAGGGTCGCGCAGAATGGACGCGGGACTACCGAGCCGCGACGGAGAAGGCAACACGCCGTGGGCGACAGAAGAACTGGGAGAGAATCGACGCCGTGAGTGCTGCGATGCGAAGCCGTACCCCCGACCGGCTCTGTGCCGAGGCCGTCGAACTCGCCCGCCAGGCTGCCGAGGAGGCCGTCGGGCCCGAGGCCGTCGGCGCGCACCTCGGTGCGCAGGCGGACGCCGACCGCGTCGTCACCCACAGCTTCGAGTGCCTGGACGCGGCCTACCGCGGCTGGCACTGGGCGGTCACCGTCGCCCGCGCCCCGCGCGCGAAGAACGTCACCCTGGACGAGGTCGTGCTGCTGCCCGGCCCCGACGCGGTGCTGGCGCCGGAGTGGGTGCCGTGGAGCGAGCGGCTGCGCCCGGGCGACATGGGCCCCGGCGACCTGTTGCCCACCGGCGCCGACGACGCCCGGCTGGAGCCCGGCTGGACCGGCGAGGACGAGCCCGCGCCGAACTCCGCGGTCGCCCTGGCCGCCGAGGAGGACGTGGTCGTCAGCGACCCGCACGTCCAGCCCGCGCCGGCCCGCGCCCGGATCAACGCCGTCGCCGAGGAGCTCGGCCTCGGCCGCAGCCGGGTGCTCTCCCGGCTCGGCCTGCACCTGGCCGCGGACCGCTGGGAGAAGGTCCACGGCCCGCACACCCCGATGGCGCAGGCCGCCCCGGCCGCGTGCGGCAGCTGCGGCTTCCTGGTCCCGATCGGCGGCTCGCTCGGACAGGCCTTCGGCGTGTGCGGCAACGAGTTCGGTCCGGCCGACGGCCAGATCGTCTCCTTCGCGTACGGCTGCGGCGGGCACTCCGAGGCGGCCGTCATCCCGGCCCCGCCGGCGCCGTCCGAGCTGATCCTGGACGAGCTGGTGGTCGAGCCGCTGCAGCTCCACCCGGACCGGACCTCCGGCTCGGTCGAGCCGGACGCCCCGGCCGAGGAGCTCGGCCACTCCTGACGTTCCCCGGCCGCGGCCCGTCCCACTGAACCGGTGGGGCGGGCCGCGACGTTCCAGCAGGTAGGGGTGCCCGCCGGTGGCGGGGCCCCGCCCGCCTGCCGTCCGTGGGGACTCCCCCCAGCCCACGGGCGGCAGCAGGGCGGGCCGTCGGACCCGGCAGTGGGGTGCCGGCCCGGCGGTTCCGCCCCCTCCGCGTCCTCCGCCTCCGCCTCCTCGGCCCGCTCGGCCGCCCGCTGACCCGCTCCGCCGCCCCGCCTGTCGCTGCCGCTGATGCCCGCCGGTGACCGCTGGTGCCCCTGGTCCTGCTGGGACGGGAGTGGCGGACGGTACGGCCGGGCGGACCGCCGCCGACCGGCCCCCGCCTGCGGATTCCCGCGCCCGGCCGGGCCCCGCGCCGCCCCCCGGACCGGGCGGTGGTCGGGAGCAGTCAGTGGGGCAGGGAAGAATGCCCTACGACGTACAGGGCGGCGGAAGGTGGCAGGTCCCGTGGAACCTCGGATCATCGGCAGCGGCACGGACGAGCACCTCGCGGACCCGTTCGGGAGCGCCGCGCTGCGCCGACGGGTGCTGGACGCCTGGGTCGCCTCCCCGGCCCGGTTCCGGGAGGACGCCAACGCCGAGGAGGAGCTGGCGCTCGGCGGCTACCGCGACCGGCTGGTGGTCGAGTTGGCGCAGAACGCGGCCGACGCCGCGGTCCGGGCCGGGCGCGGCCCCGGGCGGCTGCGGCTGACCCTGGCCGACGGCGTGCTCGCCGCCGCCAACACCGGTGCCCCGCTGGACGCGGCGGCCGTCGAGTCGCTGTCCACCCTGCGCGCCTCCTCCAAGCGCGGCGAGGAGCCCGCCGTCGGCCGGTTCGGGGTCGGCTTCGCCGCCGTCCTCGCCGTCACCGACGAGCCCGCCGTGCTCGGCGCCGCCGGCGGGGTGCGCTGGTCGCTGGGCGAGGCCCGCTCGCTCGCCGAGGCACAGCCCGCGCTGGCCGACGAGCTGCGCCGCCGGGACGGCCACGTGCCGTTGCTGCGGCTGCCGTTCGCCGCCGAGGGCCCGGCCCCGGACGGCTACGACACCGTGGTGGTGCTGCCGCTGCGCGATGCCGCCGCCGAGGACCTGACCCGGCGTCTGCTGGCCGCCGTCGACGACGCCCTGCTGCTCACCCTGCCCGGCCTGTCCGAGGTCGTGGTGGAGACCCCGGAGGGCACCCGGACGCTCACCCGCAGCGCCGCCGAGCCCCGCCCGGACGGCGTCACCGAGGTCACCGTCACCGACGACGGCGGCGGCCGGCTGCGGCGCACCCTCTGGCAGACCGCCGGCGCCACCGGTCGGCTCGACCCCGAACTGCTCACCGACCGGCCCACCGAGGAACGCGCCCGCCCGTACTGGACGGTGACCTGGGCCGTCCCGGTCGAGGAGGACGGCACCCCGCAGCGGCCCGCCATCGCGCCGGTGCTGCACGCGCCCACCCCCAGCGACGAGCCGATCGGCCTGCCCGCGCTGCTGATCGCCTCCTACCCGCTGGACTCCACCCGCCGGCACATCGCCCCCGGCGCGCTCACCGACTTCCTCACCGAGCGCGCCGCCGACAGCTACACCGACCTGCTGCGCGCCCGCGGCGCCGACCTCGGCTCGCTCGGCCTCGTCCCCGGGCCGCTCGGGCAGGGCGCGCTGGACAACGCGCTGCGCGCGGCCGTGCTCTCCCGGCTGCCCGGCACGCCGTTCCTGCCGCACCCCGGCGGCGTCGAGGAGGGCACGCCCGCGCTGCGGCCGCGCGACGCCACGCTGCTGGAGGGCGCGGACGGCTCGGTGGTGGAGGCGCTCGCGCCGATCTTCCCCGGCCTGCTGCCGGCCGGACTGGAGCGCCGCACCGAGCTGCGGGTGCTGAACGTGCGCCGGGTGCCGCTGGCCGAGGTGGTCGACCAGCTCGGCGGCCTGGACCGCGACCCGGCCTGGTGGCGCAACCTGTACGCGGCGCTCGGCGCGGCCGACCCGGAGGCGCTCGGCGCGCTGCCCGTGCCGCTCGCCGACGGACGGACCGTCACCGGGCCCCGGCGGGTCCTGCTGCCCTCCGAGGACGCCGACTGGGCGGCCTTCCCCGGCTACCCCGAGTCGCTGGCCGGGGCGCTCGCCGCGCTCGACCTGCGGCTGGCCCACCCCGAGGCCGCCCACCCGCTGCTGGCCAAGCTGGGCGCCGGCACCGCCACCCCGGCCGGGGTGCTGGACACCCCCGAGGTGCGGGCCGCCGTCGCCCGCTCCTACGAACTGGCCGACGACGACCTGGACGCCGCGCTGGAACTGGCCGACGCCGTCCTGGCCCTGGTGAAGGCCGCCGCCCCGGCCGTCGGCGAGCACCCCTGGCTGGCCCGGCTGGCGCTGCTGGACGACGAGGGCGAGCCCGCCCGCGCGGGCGAACTGGTGCTGCCCGACAGCCCGTTCGCGGCCCTCGCCCGCGAGGAGGACGCCGGCTGGGTGGACGACGAGCTGCTGGAGCGCTGGGGCGCCGAGGTGCTGGCCGCCGTCGGCGTGCTGGCCGACTTCGTGCTGGTGCGCGCCGAGGACGTGGTGCTCGACCCGGACGATCTGGAGCGGCTCGACCCGACCGTGCCCGCCGACCGGGCGGCCGGCGGCCACCCCACCGGGCTGCTGGACGAGGCCCCCGACGGGCTCGCCGAGTGGGCCGAGGACGCCCTGGAGGCGCTGAACGCCGACGAGGTGATCGGTGTCCCGCCGGTGGCCGCCGAACTGCTGGCCGTGCGCGACCTCGACCTGGTCGACGACGACGCCTGGCCCGAGGCGCTCGCCGCGCTCGCCCGCCCGCCGTACCGGGACGCCGTGGTCAACCCGGTGCGCACCCTGCTGCCCGACGGCACCTACGCCGACCTCCCGCCGTACACCGCCTGGTGGCTGCGAGACCACCCGGTGCTGGGCGGCCGGGAGCCCGCCGGGCTGCGCGCCGCCGGGGCCGACCCGCTGCTGCGCGGCCTGTACGACGAGGCCCGCACCACCCTGGACGACCAGTTCCTGCACGCGCTCGGGGTGCGCACCACGCTGGCCGCGCTGCTCGCCGAGCTGCACGGCCCGGACGAGGTGCTGGACCGGCTCACCGATCCGGCCGCCGAGGTCGGGCACCGCCAACTGCACGGCATCCACAGCGCGTTGGCCCGGGTCGACCGGGAGCGGATCGAACCGCTGGACGTGGTGCGGGCGTTGCCGCCGCTGGACCCGGCCACCGGGCGCCGCCCGGACCACACGGTGGTGGTGGACGCCACCGAGGCGGTCGTCGCGGACGCCCCCGACCTGGTCCAACTGCTGCACCCGTACCCGCTGCTGCCGGTCGCGCCGGCGCTCGCCGCGGACCTCGCCGAGCGGCTGCACGTGTCGCTGGCCAGCGAGGTGGCGGGCGGGCGGGTGCTCTCCGAGGGCGTGCTGCACCGGGTCCCCGCCGTGGTGCGGGAGCTGCTGCCCGGCTGCCCGGTCGCCTACGAGGAGCACGAGGAGCTGCTGGTGGTCGGTCCGGACGGCGGCGAGGCCGCCGTCGACTGGCGCTGGGACCACGCGGCGGACGCCCCGGAGCCGCCGTACGACCCGGAGCTGGCCGAAGCCGGGGACGAGGACGACGAGTTCGAGGTCCCGCCGGTGCCCGGGCTGCTGCACGCCGCCACCCCGGAGGGCCTGGCGGCCGGGCTCGCCTGGTCGGTCGGCCAGTGGCACCGGCGCTTCGAGGTGCTGGCCGCGCTCAGCGAGCCGGACCGGGCGTACGAGCTGTCCGCGGCCCGGGACTTCGAGGGCTGAGCCCGGTCACCGCGCGGCCCGAGCTCTGCGGTCGGGCGGGGCAGCGGTCGCGCGGCTCAGCGGTCGCGCGGCCTGAGGCGCAGGTAGACGGTGGTGGTGACGGTCAGCCAGACCGCGCCGAGCGTCACCACCGCCGCCGCCTTCACCGCGGGGGTCGGCCTGACCGTCAGGCCGACCCCCGCCATCGCCAGCGCCGTCAGCCCGGCCGCCAGCAATCCGCCCAGGAAGGCGATGAACGCCTCCAGATCCCCGCCCTTGCGTGCCATCGGGCACCCCCTCTCGGGGAAATGCTAAGGGCGCTGACGGGGCCGGGGCGGGCGGGTCGCTCCGTGCCGCGGCGGGCCGGTCACTCCATGCCGCGGCGCTTCATCCAGCCCCAGGCGAGCTCCAGGACGACGCCGCAGACCACCGCGATGGCCACGCCCGTCCACGGGTCGCGCTGTCCGACCAGGGAGAGCTCGAAGAAGTCCGACAGGAACGGCACCAGCAGCACCAGGGCGAAGGCGAGGCCCATGGTGCCGATCAGCAGCAGGCGCCACCAGTTGTACGGGCGGGCGACGATGGCGAGCACCCAGATGGCGATCAGGAAGAGCGTCAGGGTGGCCACGCTGGTGTCGGCCTTGAGGTCGGTGGCGTGGTCGGCCCGGGCCAGCGCGTAGGCGACGAAGGTGCCGGTGCCGGCGATGGCGCCGCCCGGGATCGCCAGCCGCAGCACCCGCTTCACGAAGCCGGTGCGGGCCCGCTCGTTGTTGGGGGCGAGGGCGAGGAAGAAGGCCGGCACGCCGATGGTGAGGGTGGACAGCACGGTGGAGTGCCGGGGCAGGAACGGGTACGGCGAGTGGGTGAAGATCACCAGCAGCGCCAGCAGCACCGAGTAGACCGTCTTGACCAGGAACAGCCCGGCCACCCGCTCGATGTTGCCGATCACCCGGCGGCCCTCGGCGACCACCGAGGGCAGGGTCGCGAAGGAGTCGTTCAGCAGCACGATCTGGGCGACCGCCTTGGTGGCGTCCGAGCCGGTGCCCATCGCCACGCCGATGTCGGCGTCCTTGAGCGCCAGCACGTCGTTGACGCCGTCGCCGGTCATCGCCACGGTGTGGCCGCGGGACTGCAGCGCCCCGACCAGCTCGCGCTTCTGCTGCGGGGTGACCCGGCCGAAGACGCTGGTCCGGTCGGCGGTCTCGGCGAGCTGCTCCGGGTCCTTCGGCAGGGTGCGGGCGTCCACCGGGCGGTCCGCGCCGGGCAGTCCGAGGTGACCGGCCACCGCGCCGACCGAGACCGCCGCGTCCCCGGAGATCACCTTGGCCCGGACGTTCTGGCCCTCGAAGTAGCGCAGGGTGTCGGCGGCGTCCGCGCGCAGCCGCTGCTGGAGCACCACCAGGGCCAGCGGGGTCAGTCCGGCGGCCGGGTCGGGGGAGTCCAGCGGGACGGGCGTGCGGCCGAGCAGCAGCACCCGCAGGCCCTTCGCGCCCAGCTCGTCCACCTCGGCGAGCGCCGGGTGCCCGGCGGGCAGCAGGACGTCCGGGGCGCCGAGCAGCCAGCTGGCCTCGCCGCCCTGGGGTTCCAGCAGCTGCACGCCGCTCCACTTGCGGGCCGAGGAGAAGGGCATCGCCTCGATCACCCGCCAGGCGCGGCCGCCCGGGCCGGCGCCGTCGCCGCGCCCGTACGCGTCGATCACGGCCTGCATGGACGGGTTGGGGCGGGCGTCGGCGCCGGCCATCACGGCGAGCGCGTGCTGGACGGTGTCGCGGTCCACCGGGGCGGAGCCGCCGTCGGCGATCAGCCGCAGGTCGATGACGTCCATGCCGCCCTCGGTGAGGGTGCCGGTCTTGTCCAGGCAGACGGTGTCCACCCGGGCCAGGCCCTCGATCGCCGGGAGCTCCTGGACCAGGCACTGCTGGCGGCCCAGCCGGATCACGCCGATCGCGAAGGCCACCGAGGTCAGCAGCACCAGGCCCTCGGGGACCATCGGCACGATGCCCGCCACCATCCGGCGCACCGCCTCGCGCCAGTCGCGGCCCTCCACGGCCAGCTGGCTGATGATCAGACCGATCGCGGTGGGGATCAGCAGGTAGGTGATGAACCGCAGGATGCTGTTGATGCCGCTGCGCAGCTCCGACTTCACCAGGGTGAACTTGCTGGCCTCCTCGGCCAGCTGGGCCGCGTAGGCCTCCCGGCCGACCCTGGTGGCGGTGAACGCACCCGCGCCGGCCACCACGAAGCTGCCGGACATCACCTGGTCGCCGGGCTGCTTGAGGACGGGGTCGGGCTCGCCGGTGAGCAGCGACTCGTCGATCTCCAGGCCGTCCGCCTCGGTGACCTCGCCGTCGACGATCACCTTGTCGCCGATGCCGAGCAGCACGGTGTCGTCGAGGACGATCCCGGAGACGGAGACCTGCTGGACGGCGCCGTCCCGGCGGACCTGCGGCCTGGCCTCGCCGATCAGGGCCAGGCTGTCCAGGGTCTTCTTGGCGCGCAGCTCCTGGATGATGCCGATCGCCGTGTTGGCGACGATGACCAGGCCGAACAGGCCGTCCTGGAGCGGTCCGACGACCAGGATGATCCCGAACATGATGCCGATGATGGCGTTGAAGCGGGTGAAGACGTTGGCCCGGACGATCTCCCCGGTCGACCGGCTGGACCGTACCGGGACGTCGTTGACCTGCCCTTTCGCCACCCGTTCGGCCACCTCGGCGGCCGTCAGGCCGCCGCGCCGGCCGGGCAGCAGCCCGAGCGGGTGCGCTCCGTCGGGGCGGTCTCCGTCGGCGGGCTGCTGCTCTTCCGCGGGCTGGGCGGGCTGCGTCATGGCACCGACTCTACGGGCGCCTTATGTCCGGTGCGTGCTACTAAAGGACTATTCAGTCCGACTGGGTGGCAGGGCCGGTGCCGCCCCCGGTGCCGTCCGTGCCGCCGTCCGTGCCGCCGTCCGCGACCTGCTCGGCGGCGGCCGCCTCGGCGGCGCGGCTGCGGGCGATCGCGTCCCGCCGGGCGCGGCAGTACCAGAGGCCGATCAGGCCGAGCAGGCCGCCGGAGAGGCAGATCCACGGCCAGGTGCCGTGGCCGTGGTCGGACAGGGTGCCCTGGAAGGGGAGCAGGGCGACGAAGGCGACGAACCACAGCACCGTGCCGGCGCCGACGATGGCGACGTCATTGGCCTCCAGCGGAGGGGGCGAGGGGTGCAGCGGCGTCTTGGGCATGGGGCCTAGCGTACGGGGCGCGGGGGCTTCGAGGAGTGTGGCGGGCGCCCGGTCGGTCAGGGGCGGGCTCTACGCGCGAAGATAGCGCGTGTGCGACCGGGAAACCATACTTGAAGGTCCACGCCCGGCCACCGTCGCCACGGGCGTTCTCCCCCTCCTCAGCTCCCCCACAGAGGACGCACGCATGCCTGTGGTCCAGCCGACCACCGAGTCGCCCGAACCCGCGGAACCCGCGCCCACGCCCCCCACCGGCGCCCTGGACCGCTACTTCAAGATCAGCGAGCGCGGCTCCAGCCTGCCGCGCGAGATCCGCGGCGGTGTCGCCACCTTCTTCACCATGGCGTACATCCTGGTGCTGAACCCGATCATCCTGGCCAGCGCCACGGACATGACCGGGGCCCACCTGGACAGCGCCCAGCTGGTCACCGCCACCGCCCTCACCGCGGGTCTCACCACCCTGCTGATGGGCGTGATCGGCAACGTGCCGATCGGCCTGGCGGCCGGACTCGGCGTCAACACCATCGTGGCGCTCCAGCTCGCGCCCAGGATGACCTGGCCGGACGCCATGGGCATGGTGGTGCTGGCCGGCTTCGCGATCATGCTGCTGGTCGCCACCGGCCTGCGCGAGCGGGTCATGAACGCCGTGCCGCTCGGCCTGCGCAAGGCCATCGCGATCGGCATCGGCCTGTTCATCAGCCTGGTCGGCCTGGTCGACTCCGGCTTCGTCAGCCGCATCCCGGACGCCGCCCACACCACCGTCCCGCTCCAGCTCGGCGGCAACGGCCACCTGCTCGGCTTCCCGGTACTGGTCTTCGTGTTCGGCCTGCTGCTGACCCTGGTCCTGGTCATCCGCAAGGTGCCCGGCGCCATCCTGATCAGCATCGCGGCCTCCACCGTGCTCGCCCTGGTGATCGACAAGGTCGCCGACGTCCCGGCGCTCAAGTGGGGCCTCACCGTCCCCACCTGGCCCGGCAACCCGGTCGCCGCCCCCGACTTCGGACTGGTCGGCAAGGTCAGCCTGTTCGGCGGCTTCGAGAAGGTCGGCGTCCTCACCGGCGTGCTGTTCGTCTTCACCGTGCTGATGTCCTGCTTCTTCGACGCGATGGGCACCATCCTCGGCGTCGCCGACGAGGCCCACCTGCTGGACGAGAAGGGCGACCTGCCGGGCATCAACCGGATCCTGATGGTCGACGGCATCGCCACCGCGGCCGGCGGCGCCACCTCCGCCTCCGCCAACACCTGCTTCGTCGAGTCCACCGCCGGCGTCGGCGAGGGCGCCCGCACCGGCTTCGCCTCGATCGTCACCGGCCTGCTCTTCGTGGTGGCACTGTTCCTCACCCCGCTCGCCACCATGGTCCCCGCCCAGGCCGCCACCCCGGCCCTGGTCACGGTCGGCTTCCTGATCCTGGCCAACTCGATCAAGGAGATCGACTGGGCCGACTACACCATCGCGATCCCGGCCTTCCTGACCATCGTGATGATGCCGTTCACCTACTCCATCACCAACGGCATCGGCTTCGGCTTCATCGCCTTCTGCGTGTTGCGCCTGGCCGCCGGCCGCGGCCGCAGCGTGCCGGTGCCGCTCTACGCGGTGGCGGCGGTCTTCGCCTTCTACTACCTGATGCCGGCCTTCGGCCTGCTCTGACGGCTCGCGCCCGAAGGCCGTACGGCCGTACGGCTCCCGAGGGCCCTCCCCGCACCGGCGGGGAGGGCCCTCGCGGCGTTCCTAGTGCACGCAGAACTCGTTGCCCTCCGGGTCCCGCATGACCGTCCAGGCGCCGCCGGGTTCGGCGACCTCGCGCAGGACGGTGGCGCCGAGGGCTTCGAGGCGGGCGACGGTGGTCGCGCGCCCGCCCGGGCCGGGGTGGATGTCGAGGTGGAGGCGGTTCTTGTCCTGCTTGGGCTCCGGGACGGCCTGGAACAGGATCCGGCGGCCGAGGCCGGTGTCCGAGGCGGGGTCGTACGGGTCCTCCGGGTGGCGGACGGCGGCGAGGGTGCGCCAGGCGGGGCTGCCGTCGACCTCGGTGAGGGCGTCCGGGGTGATCGCGCCGGCGTCCAGCAGCCGGGCGATCAGGGTGGCGTGGTCCTCGACGGTGTAGTCGAGGGCGGCGCCCCAGAAGGCGGCCTGGCGGTGCGGGTCGGCGCAGTCGATGACGAGCTTCCAGTGCAGCGGCATGTAACCGGTTGTATCGGTTACCGGCGGGTGGGGCAATCACCGACGGTCGGAAGGTGTCAAAAAGGCGACCGTGTAGGGCAGTTGGCGGCGGGAATACTGGCTGGACGGAGACGGGGAGGGGACTCGACCGATGGTGCAACAGGATCCGCCCGGGGGCGTCGAGGGGCGACTGCTGCCGGAACTGTTCTGGCGGGCGGACAAGGCCTCGCTGGACGGACAGCGCGAGACGCTCCGCTGGCACCGCGGCCTGATCGCCATGCTGGTGGTCGCCGCACTGATCGGCTCGCTCCCGGGCCCGGACCACAAGGGCGACAGCGATATCAAGCCACTGTTCTCGGTGGCCGCCTTCCTGATCGCCGGCTACTTCTGGTCCCGGCTGCGCCGCGGCAACCCGCAGGGCCGGTGGTACGAGGCGCGGGCGGCGGCCGAGTCGGTCAAGACGCTCGCCTGGAAGTACAGCGTCCGGGCCCGGCCGTTCGGTGGCGAGGCCGAATCGCCGGACGCCGACCGCGGCTACCTGCTCCAGGTCGAGGACGTGCTGCGGGCCTTCGAGGACCCGGAGATCGTGCCGCCCGGCAGCGTCCCGGAGATCACCGAGGAGATGCGGCGCGCCCGGGCCGACAGCCTCGTCGCCCGGCGCACCCTCTACCTGCGCACCCGGGTCGAGGGCCAGCGCACCTGGTACCGCTCCCGGGCCGAGTCCTGCGAGTCCCAGGCGGTCTCCTGGGGGCTCGGCATCGCAACGCTGATCATCATCGGCGCGGCGGCGGCGATCGCCCAGGCCACCGGCGCCCTGGAGGTGCACATCTTCGGCGCCAGCTCGGCCGCGGCCGCCGCGATCATCGCCTGGACCCAGCTCAAGCAGCTGCGCCCGCTGGCCGCCGCCTACCAACTGGCCGCGCGCGAGCTGGAGAACGTCGGCAACCAGCTCTCCGACCTCGACCTCAGGACGCCGGACGCCGAGGAGCGCTGGGCCCGGCTGGCCGCCGAGGCCGAGGACGCCGTCTCCCGGGAGCACACCACCTGGCGGGCCCGCCGGGCCTTCCCGCGGTAGGGCGTGTCTGACAATTCCCGCCGGGCGCGCGACGCCGGGGCACGCACCTCGCCGCGTTGTCGTCGGTCGCCGATGCTCCGCATGGACTCCCTCCTCCGCCTTGCGATGCACGCACCCCAACGCCGCACGCTGATCCGACGCGAATTGTCAGACACGCCCTAGCCTCCCGTCCGCGCGCTGGTCCAGCTCCGGCGCGCCAGTCCAACTCCGGGGAGGGGCTGGGGAGATCCGGCGAAGCGGGGCCACGCCGGGGGCACAGGTGTGCGGGGTGCGTGAGAGTGGGGCGCCGAGGCGCGGAACGTGACCATTACGTGTCCATGCCCTGGTTTCATCGCCTCCGCGCGACCCGCAGTCCCTGCCCGGAGGCCCCCTGTGCGCATTCTCCTGATCGCCACCGCGTTCAACAGCCTGACCCAGCGCGTCCACACCGAGCTGCGCGAGCGCGGCCACCAGGTCGCCGTCCAACTCGCCCTCGGCGACGAGCAGATGAGGGAGGCGGTGGCCCGGGTCGACCCGGAGCTGATCGTCTGCCCGATGCTCACCAGGGCCGTCCCGGCGGACATCTGGTCCACCCGGACGGTCCTGATCGTGCACCCGGGCCCGAAGGGCGACCGCGGCCCCTCCTCGCTCGACTGGGCGATCACCGAGGACGCCCGGAGCTGGGGCGTCACCGTGCTGCAGGCCGTCGAGGAGATGGACGCCGGCGACATCTGGGCCTCCGTCGAGTTCCCCGTCCCCGAGTGCGGCAAGAGCGAGCTGTACCGGGGCGAGGTCGCGGACGCCGCCGTCGAGGCCGTCCTGCTGGCCGTCCAGCGGTACGAGGGCGGGCTGTTCACCCCCGAACCGCTGGACTACGCCCGCCCCGACGTGCGCGGCGAACTGCGGCCCTTCCTGCGCCAGGAGGCGCGCCGGATCGACTGGCAGCAGGACGACACCGCCACCGTGCTGCGCAAGCTGCGCGCCGCCGACTCCCAGCCGGGCGTGCTGGACGAGCTGTACGGGCGGGAGTTCTTCCTGCACGGCGGCCACCCCGAGGACGAACTGCGCGGCCCCGAGCCCGGCGCCGTGCTCGCCACCCGGGACGGCGCGATCTGCCGGGCCACCGTGGACGGCGCGGTCTGGATCCCCCAGCTGCGCCCGCGCCGCACCCCGGGCGGGCCGGTCACCTTCAAACTGCCCGCCGCCACGGTGCTCGCCGACGAGCTGCACCGGGTCCGCGAGGTGCCGGTGACCCCGGAGCAGGCCGCCCGCCGGGACACCTGGTCGGAGCTGCGCTACCACGAGGACGGCGAGGTCGGCTTCCTCGAATTCGGCCACGCCGGCGGGGCGATGGGCACCGAGCAGTGCCGCCGGCTGCTGGCCGCCTACCGTGCGGCCGCCGACCGGCCCACCTCGGTGCTGGTGCTGGGCGCGCCCCGGGACTTCTACTCCAACGGGATCCACCTCAACGTCATCGAGGGTGCGGCCTTCCCGGCGCTGGAGTCCTGGGAGAACATCAACGCGATGGACGACCTGGTCGAGGCGATCCTGACCACCGACGACAAGCTGACCGTCGCCGCGCTGGCCGGGAACGCGGCGGCCGGCGGACTGATGCTGGCCCTGGCCGCCGACGAGGTGTGGTGCCGGGAGTCGGCGGTGCTCAACCCGCACTACCGGCTGATGGGCCTGTACGGCTCCGAGTACTGGACGTACACCCTGCCCGCCCGGGTCGGCGCCGAGCAGGCCGAGCGGCTCACCACCGAGGCGCTGCCGGTCGGGGCCGCACACGCCCGCGGGATCGGCCTGGTGGACCGCACCGCCGGCGGGGACGCGGCGGAGTTCCGCCGCTGGACGGCCCGGGAGGCCGCCCGGCTGGCCGGCTCGCCCGAGCTCACCGGGCGGCTGGTGGACAAGAAGCGCCGCCGCGCCGAGGACGAGGAGGCCAAGCCGCTGGCCGCGTACCGGGCGGAGGAACTGCGCCGGATGCACGCCAACTTCTACCGGGCGGGCGAGCCGTACCACGCGCTGCGGCGGGACTTCGTGCGCAAGGCCTGCCCGGCGGCCACGCCGGAGCACCTGACCGGGCTGCTCGGCCGGCCCTGAAACCCGGCGGCGACGTCCGGCGGTACGGCGGTCACGTCCGGCGGTACGGCGGTGACGTCCGGCGGTACGCCAGTGACGTCCGGCCGGGGTGGGGGGCCCGGCCGGACGTCACTGGTGGGGCCGCCCGCGACCCGGCGCGGGGCGGCGGCCCGGCTCAGCGCCGGGCGGTGGTCCGGCTCAGCGGCTGGCGCTGCGGCGGGACGCGGGGCGTCCGCGGGGGCAGCGGGGCCGCCGGGCCGACGAGCAGCGGCTGGGTGCTGGGCTTGCTCGGGGAGACGGCGAAGGCCAGCGAGCCGAAGAACACGTAGCAGCCGAGCCCGACCCCGAGCGGGAAGATGAACTGCAGCGCCATCACCCCGCCCTGGGTCGACTGCGAGGCGTCGAGGCGGACCGAGAGCGCCGCCATGCCGGTGTAGTGCATCGCGCAGACCGCCACGCCCATCACCGGCGCCGCCGCCAGCACCGCGAGGGTGCCGCGGATGTTCAGGGCGGCCCAGAGCGCGGCCGTGGCGGCGAACACCGCGATGCCGATCGAGAGCCCGACCGTCACGTGGTCGTAGCCGAGCCGGCCGGGCAGCACCATCGCGGCCATGCCCAGGTAGTGCATCGCGGCGACCCCGAGCCCGGTGGTCAGCCCGCCGACCAGCAGGGACAGCACGGGGTGGCGCCGCCAGTACCCGACGGTGAACAGCCCGATGCCGACCACCGCGACGGCGACCAGCAGGCTGAGCACGGTGAGCCCCGGCTGGTAGGTGATCTCGGCGCCGGTGACGGAGAAGCCGAGCATCGCGATGAAGTGCATGGACCAGATGCCGGCGCCGAGCGAGGTCGAGGCGAAGAGCAGCCAGACGGCCCGGCTGCGGCCCTTGGAGACCAGTGCCCAGCGGGCGCTGCGCAGTGCGACGAAGGCGCCGAGGCAGGCGACGAAGTACGAGACCGCCGGTGTCACCCAGCCGTGGTCGGCATGATGGATCTCACCCAATTGAGCTCCCTGGACGAGGGGTTGAGGGCGCCAGGTGTGGGCGGAGCCGGCCGGCGGGGGTACCGGGAAACGGGTGGGACGCGCGCGCAGACGGGCGCGGAGGGGGCTCCGCCGAGGGGAGACCTGGCGTGGTGATGCCCCTGACAACCCGGGACAGTAGCCACTGCCCGGTGGTCGCACAAGGTTCGCGCTTTTCGTGAAGTCCCAGGTCAGGAAGGACCTTTACGCGGCCTGCAAGATCTCGGCACCAAGCCCTGACACCGCCTGCGCACGGTCTCCGGGCGCCTTGGTGCGTTACTCCAGCGGGGCCAGCCCGAACGGGTGCCCGGCCGGGTCGATCAGCACCTTGAGCGTGCGGCCGTGTTGGTAGCTCGGCTCGGTGGCGCCGAGCGCGAGGGCCTTCGCGGTGGACTCCTCCAGGTCGTCGACGTAGAAGTCCAGGTGGAAGTGCTTGCTGCCGTCCGGCTCGGTCCACGGCTCCGGCCGGTAGCCCGTCACCCGGCCGAAGCCCAGCGGGCTGCCGCCCTCCGGGTTGTCCAGGATCGCGAAGTGCTCGTCCACGTGACGGGTCTCCCAGCCCAGCAGCTCGCCGTAGAACGAGGCCAGCGCGACCGGGTCGGCGCAGTCGATGGTGACCATGGCGAGCCGGGCGAAGCCGGAGTCGTCCGGCACGGACTGTGCGGATTGCGCGGGTTGCTCGGAGGCGAGGTCGGACATGTCTGGTCGGCCCTTCCAGGAGGCGGGAACGATCACCCCTCACCAATATGGCACCCGGCCGATCCTCCGGCGCGGTGGGAACCCGTTTTTCCTTAGCGAGAGTAATGACGTAAGCTAAAGAGATGCCCGAGATGTCCGAGCAGGACCTCGCAGCGATCTCACAGCTGCGGTCGTCCACGATGCGCCTCTCCCGACGACTCAAACACCAACGGGTGGAGGAGTCGCTGAGTCCCACCGAGATGGGAGTGCTGGGCACCCTCGCCCGGTGCGGGAAGGCGACGCCGGGTGAGCTCGCCCGGAAGGAGCACGTGCAGCCTCCTTCGATGACCAGGATCGTCGCGATGCTGGAGGAGAAGGGGCTGGTGCGGCGCGAGCCGCACCCCGAGGACCGCCGCCAGGTGGTCGTCAGCAGCACCGAGCAGGCCGAGACGATCCTCGCGGAGAGTCGTCGGCGCCGAAACGTCTGGCTCGCCGAGCTCGCCCAGGGGCTCGACGACGAGGAATGGGCCGTCCTCAGGGAGGCCGCGCCCGTGCTCTACAAGCTCGCCCACCTGTAACTCGTACAGATCGAGGCACACCGACCCCGGCCGGCCGCCGGGAGGAGAAGGAGCCCGCATCACCGCAGGACCGACCACCGTAACCAGGAGCGCGACGGCCCCCGCCAGGGCCGTCGCGCCGCGAGGGGAGACCACCGTGACACCGCCGGCCGCAGCCAGCGCCGCCGCCCGTACCGACGACCCGACCAACGACCCCGCCGCGGACCGCACCGCGGCCGCCGACGCCCAGGCCCCCGCCCCCAGCGGGCTGCCCGGCAGCGGCGACGACGACCCCGACGAACGCACCGCGGCGGACCCCGCCGCTCAGCGCCGGACCCACCCGGCCGCATCTCCCGCAGGAGCCCGCTTCACCAGGCCCGGGGGGATGTTCTCCTCCCTGCGCGTTCGCAACTACCGCTACTACTTCGCCGGCCAGGTGGTGTCCAACACCGGCACCTGGATGCAGCGGATCGCCCAGGACTGGCTGGTCCTGAGCCTCACCGGCAGCCCGCTCGCGGTCGGCATCACCACCGCCATGCAGTTCCTGCCGATGCTGCTGCTCGGCCTGTTCGGCGGCGTGCTCGCCGACCGGATGCCCAAGCGCCGGCTGCTGATCTACACCCAGGGCGCGATGGGCCTGCTCGCCGCCGGCCTGGCCGTGCTGACCGTCGGCGGCGTGGTGACGCCGTACTACGTGTACGCCTTCGCCCTGCTGCTCGGCCTGGTCACCGTGGTCGACAACCCGACCCGGCAGGCCTTCGTGTCCGAGATGGTCGGCCCCAAGGACCTGGCCAACGCCGTCAGCCTGAACGCCGCCAACTTCCAGACCGCCCGGCTGGTCGGCCCCGCCGTCGCGGGCCTGCTGATCGCCGCGGTCGGCAGCGGCTGGGCGTTCGCCGTCAACGCGCTGTCCTTCGCCGCCGTGATCGGCGGACTGCTCGCGATGCGCGAGTCCGAACTGCGCCCGACCGAGCCGATCGCCCGCGAGAAGGGCCAGCTGCGCGAGGGCCTGCGCTACGTGAAGGAGCGGCCCGAGCTGCTCTGGCCGATGGTGCTGGCCGGCTTCATCGGCACCTTCGGGTTCAACTTCCCGACGCTGCTGTCCGGGTTCGCGCACGACACCTTCAAGGTCGGCGCCGGCCAGTACGGCCTGCTGAACACCGCGATGGCCGTCGGCTCGCTGGCCGGCGCGCTGCTCGCCGCCCGCCGGGGCGCGCCCCGGCTGCGCCGGCTGGTCGGCGCGGCCCTGGCCTTCGGCACCCTGGAGGTGGTCGCGGCCTTCGCGCCCGACTACTGGACCTTCGCGCTGCTGCTGACGCTGATCGGGGTGTTCGGGCTGAGCTTCAACACCTCGGTCAACTCCCTGCTGCAGCTGTCCACCGACCCCGAGATGCGCGGTCGGGTGATGGGCCTGCTGGTGCTGGTCTTCACCGGCGGCACGCCGATCGGCGCCCCGGTCGTCGGCTGGGTCACCGCCTCGTACGGGCCCCGGCTGGGCCTGCTGGCCTGCGGCGTGGTGTCCGCGCTGGCGGCCGGCGCGGTCGGCCTGGTGCTGGCCCGCAGCGCGGACCTGCGGGTGCGGTTCGACCTGCACCCCGGTCGCGGCGGGCGGGTGGTGGCCGTCGTGCCGCGGACCGTGCCGGCGCGCAGGTCGGAGCTGGCAGCGGCCTGCTGATGGATCGTCAGGACGCCTCGGGGTGTGACCCCGAAGCGTCCTGACGTCGCGTCAGAGCCGGATCTCCAGCACCTGGCCGAGCCAGGTGCCGGTCGGCTGCTCGACCTCGAAGCCCGCGGTCTCGGTGAAGCCCAGCGCCCGGTACTGGCCGACCAGCTTGCGGTCGTCGCCCGCGTAGCAGTCCACCCGCAGCAGGTCGAGGCCGCGCCGGCGGGTCTCCTCGACCGCGTCGGCGATCAGCGCCGCGCCGATGCCGGAGCCCTTGCGGCTGCGGTCGGTGACCAGCAGGCGGACGAACAGCTCGGGCTCCTCCGAGACCGGGACGAACTTCCCCCGCTGCTCGGCCAGCACGCAGCAGCCGATCGTGCGGCCCTCGTCGTCCACCGCGAGGCGGACCAGGAACGACTCCCCGGTGTACGAGGTGACCTGGTCGACCCGGGCCCGGTCGGTGCTGAACGGCCGGTCGCCCCACTGGCCGGTGCGCTCCCCGGCGGCCAGCCAGGAGACAGCACCGTCGAGCAGGGACAGGATGTCGGGGACGTCCGCGGGACCCCCGTTGCGGATCTTCATGGACACCCGTTCTACACCGAACGGCCGGGCGAGGGAAGCTAGGACCATGAGACTGTTCGTCGCGGTCCTGCCGCCCGTCGAGGCGCTCCAGGGACTCTCCGACGCGGTCGCGCCGCTGCACCGGCTGCCCGGGGCGGACCGGCTGCGCTGGACCACCGCCGAGGGCCGGCACCTGACCCTGGCCTTCCTCGGCCAGGTACCGGCCGAGCGGCTGCCGGAGCTGGAGACCGCCCTGGCGGCCGTCACCGAGGTGCACCCGGCCCACCCGCTGCGGATCGCCGGCGCCGGCCGGTTCGGCGACCGGGTGCTCTGGGCCGGGGTCGAGGGGCGGACCTGGGCGCTGCGCCGGCTCGCGGAGGCCGTGGCCGGGGCCACCGCCGAGTTCACCGGGGAGGCCGACACCTCCGCCTTCCACCCGCACCTCACCCTGGCCCGGACCGGCTCCTCGCGGGGCCACCGGCGGGCCGTCCAGCGGGTCGCGGCGGCCGAGCTGGAGGGGCTGGCGGCGGCGCTGGCGGACTACCGGGGGCCGGAGTGGGAGGCCGCCGAGCTGCACCTGATGAGGAGCGACCCGGCCGGGGGGCTCGCCCACTACGAGGCGCTGCGCTCGTGGGCGCTGGCCGACCGGGGCTGACGGGGCCGGTCGGGGCCGGGGCCGGCGGGGCCGGCGGGGCGGACCGGGGCCGGGGGTTCGGGGCGGGCCAGGGTGAGGTGTGGGTGTGAGCCGGGGGTACGCTCGTTGACCGTGGACCCCAAGACTCGAATGCGCATCGTCTCCGGCACCCTGGTGCTGCTGCTGTTCGTCGTACTGATCAGCTCGCTGGCCGGCAAGTAGCCCGGGCCCGAGCGGCTGGGCGGGCCCGTCCGCCGGGCGGCCCCGAACGGCCGGGACGCCCCCCGGAACGGCGAGAGGGCCACCGCCCGCAGGCGGTGGCCCTCAGCCGTGTCCTCGGAGGGCTCAGCCGGCCAGCTGCTCGACCACGTGGTCGATGCAGTGGGTGAGCGCCTCGACGTCCGCCGGGTCGATCGCCGGGAACATCGCGATGCGCAGCTGGTTGCGGCCCAGCTTGCGGTACGGCTCGGTGTCCACGATGCCGTTGGCACGCAGTGCCTTCGCGACCGCGGCGGCGTCCACCGACTCGTCGAAGTCGATGGTGCCGACCACCTGGGAGCGCTCGGCCGGGTTCGCCACGAACGGGCTCGCGTAGGAGGACTTCTCGGCCCAGGCGTACAGCCGGGACGAGGAATCAGCCGTACGGGCGACGGCCCAGTCCAGCCCGCCGTTGCCGTTGATCCACTCCAGCTGGTCGGCCAGCAGGAACAGGGTGGCGAGCGACGGGGTGTTGTACGTCTGGTCCTTCGACGAGTTGTCGATGGCCGTCGGCAGCGAGAAGAACGGCGGGACGTAACGGCCGGAGCCGGCGATCTCGGCGGCGCGCTCCAGGGCGGCCGGGGAGAAGGTGGCCAGCCACAGGCCGCCCTCGGAGGCGAAGGACTTCTGCGGGGCGAAGTAGTAGACGTCGGTCTCGGTGATGTCCACCGGCAGGCCGCCGGCGCCCGAGGTGGCGTCCACCAGTACCAGCGAGCCCTCGTCCGCGCCCACCGGACGCTTGATCGGCATCGCGACGCCGGTCGAGGTCTCGTTGTGGGTGAGGCCGTAGACGTCCACGCCGGCCTCGGCGACCGGCAGCGGGTGGGTGCCCGGCGCGGTCTTGATCACCGTCGGCTCGGCCAGCCACGGGGCGGCCTTGACCGAGGAGGCGAACTTCGAGGAGAACTCGCCGAAGTCCAGGTGCTGGGACTTCTCCCGCACCAGGCCGAAGGCGGCGATGTCCCAGAAGGCGGTGGAGCCGCCGTTGCCGAGGACGACTTCGTAGCCCTCCGGCAGCGAGAACAGGCTGCTCACGCCCTCGCGCACGCGCTTGACCAGGTTCTTCACCGGGGCCTGGCGGTGCGAGGTGCCGAGCAGGGAGGTCTGGGTGGCGGCGAGGGCACTCAGGGCCTCGGGGCGCACCTTGGACGGTCCGCAGCCGAAACGGCCGTCTGCGGGCTTGATGTCAGCGGGGATCTGGATCTGAGCCACGCGCGCAGCCTACCGGCGCGGGACTCGCCCGGGATACGGTCGTCCGCCCGCTGAGACTGTGATCTTCGCGGCTCGGGGAACGCCGACAGCGGGCCCGGACGGAGCCGGACCCGCTGGTCAGAGGCGTTCGATCGGCCGCTCGGGCGGGGGATCAGTGCGCGATGGCGTCCCAGCCCTCGATCTCCTCGGGGCGGCGCGGGCCGGGGCCGATGTAGCGCGCGGAGGGGCGCACGAGGCGACCGGTGCGCTTCTGCTCCAGGATGTGCGCCGACCAGCCGGCGGTGCGCGCACAGGTGAACATCGAGGTGAACATGTGCGCGGGGACCTCGGCGAAGTCCAGCATGATCGCGGCCCAGAACTCGACGTTGGTGGCCAGCACGCGGTCCGGACGGCGGTTGTGCAGCTCCTCCAGCGCGGCCTTCTCCAGCGCCTCGGCGACCTCGAAGCGCGGCGCGCCGAGCTCCTTGGCGGTGCGGCGCAGCACGCGGGCGCGCGGGTCCTCGGCGCGGTAGACGCGGTGGCCGAAGCCCATCAGGCGCTCGCCCTTGTCCAGCGCGTTCTTGACCCAGGCGGTCGCGTCGCCGGTGCGCTCGATCTCCTCGATCATGCCGAGCACGCGGGACGGGGCACCGCCGTGCAGCGGGCCGGACATCGCGCCCACCGCGCCGGACAGCGCGGCCGCGACGTCGGCGCCGGTGGAGGCGATGACCCGGGCGGTGAAGGTGGAGGCGTTCATGCCGTGCTCGGCGGCCGAGGTCCAGTAGGCGTCGACGGCCTTGACGTGCTTCGGGTCCGGCTCGCCCCGCCAGCGGATCATGAAGCGCTCGACGACCGTCTCGGCCTTGTCGATCTCGCTCTGCGGGACCATCGGCAGGCCCTGGCCGCGGGCGGACTGGGCGACGTAGGACAGTGCCATCACGGCGGCCCGGGCGAGGTCGTCGCGGGCCTGCTCGGCGGAGATGTCCAGCAGCGGCTTGAGGCCCCAGACCGGGGCGAGCATGGCGAGCGCGGACTGGACGTCGACCCGGATGTCACCGGAGTGCACGGGGATCGGGAAGGGCTCGGCGGCCGGCAGGCCGGGGTTGAACTTGCCGTCGACCAGCAGGCCCCAGACGTGGCCGAAGGAGACGTGGCCGACCAGGTCGTCGATGTCGACACCGCGGTACCGCAGGGCGCCGCCCTCGCGGTCGGGTTCGGCGATCTCGCTCTCGAACGCGACGACTCCCTCAAGCCCGGGTACGAAATCGGACATGCGACGGCTCCTTCAGTTCTGCGATCGGTGCTCCGCCGTGGTGGGGCGGCGCTCCAGTGACCGAATCGTGGTTGGCACTCGGTGCCAGAGTGACAGGCACGGGGTGCATTGCGCCATACACCACCGCGGTGATGTTTCCCGTGGGACCACTTGACTTTCCCGTCGAGGGTCGGTCGTGCCCGGGGGACTCCCGGAACCAAACGCCAGGTTCCGGACAATTCCCCGTACGGCGGGCAGTCAAGCGGTGGCGAGTCACCATATCTCCGACCGGGGTTTGTCCGGAGGTAGCGGTGCCGGTTGCTTGTCGTACGGGATGATGTTGGCGTGCAGACCCCGGAACGCGCCCAGTCGACGCCCCTGAGCCCCGCCACCCGGACCCCGGCCGACGAGCCCCGCCCCGGTCCGGACCCCACCGTGATGCGCAAGCACTACATCCACGAGGGACTGGCCGAGGAGCAGCTCGCGCCCGAGCCGATCGGGCAGTTCGCCCGCTGGTTCCACGAGGCGGACGACGCCGGGGTGGTGGAACCCAACGCCATGGTGCTCTCCACCGCCGACGAGCGGGGCCGGCCCAGCTCGCGCACCGTCCTGCTCAAGGGCTTCGACGTCCGCGGCTTCGTGTTCTTCACCAACTACGGCTCCCGCAAGGGCTCCGAGCTCGCCGCCAACCCGTACGCCGCGCTGCTGTTCCCGTGGATCGCGCTGGGCCGCCAGGTGATCGTCCGGGGCCCGGTGGAGAAGGTCGGCCGGGACGAGACCGCCGCCTACTTCCGCACCCGCCCGCACGGCTCCCAACTCGGCGCCTGGGCCAGCGAACAGTCCAGCCCGGTCGAGAGCCGCGCCGTCCTCGAACAGCGCTACGCCGACCTGGAACGCCGCTACCCCGAGGGCGAGGGCGTCCCCGTCCCGCCGTTCTGGGGCGGCTACCGGGTCGTCCCGGAGGAGGTCGAGTTCTGGCAGGGGCGCGAGAACCGGCTGCACGACCGCCTCCGCTACCTCGCCGACCCGGCCGGCCCCGGCGGCTGGCGGGTGGAGCGCCTCTGCCCGTGACCGCCGGGGCCGGGGCGGGTTCCTCGGCCGAGCCCCTGCGCGGCGGGCCACCGGATCTGATGAACCGTCACCGTTTTGTGTAGAATGTGCGCGTCGCGGACCGGGGTCGAGGATTTTTCGGCCGCCGGCCCGCCGTGCCTGCGTGATCGGGTCGTGCCTGCGTGCATCGTAGTGAGGGACTAAGGGACTGATGGGCGTCACCGGTGCGGAAACCGTCGCTGGCCTCGACTCCGACCTGGTCGACGTCGCCGCCCTGCCGCTCGACGAGCTCGACGCCCTGCCCGACACCGTCCTCGGCGACCTGCTGCGCCGGGTCGTGGCGGACGCCCTGACCCCTGGGGCCGAGCCGCTCGCCGCGTTCCAGTCGGCGCTCGAACTCCGCTGACCCCACCGCTGACCGCCGGTTAAACCCCCATTGGTGAACGAGATCGCCAACTCTTGCACCAGCTGGTGCGGTTGACGACATGCTGGGTAAGAAACCAGCGCCGTCACGGCACCGTCAGGGTCGGGGGGAACAGGTGAGTGAACGGGAACAGCAGCGACCGTACTTCTTCTTCAGCTACGCGCGTCGGGACTTCGAGGCGGGGGACGCCTTCGTCGACCAGTTCTTCAACGACCTGAGGGACGAACTCGGGCGCATCCTCGGACCGGCCGTGCAGGCCGACGAACTCGCCTTCCGGGACACCGAACGGCTCCGGCTGGGCGACGAATGGGCCGAGAAGCTCGCGCTGATGCTCGGCCGCAGCCGGACCATGGTGGCGCTCTACTCCCCGGCCTACTTCGCCAGCCTCTACTGCGGCAAGGAGTGGACGGCCTTCCGCGGCAGGGTCCGACGCCACCACGAGGAGACCGCGGAACTGGTCTCGGCACTGATCCCGGTGCTGTGGGAACCGGTCGCGCCCGGGGACCTCGTCACCGAGGTCACCAGGATCCAGTGGGCCCAGCCGGACATGGGCGAGGCCTACGCCCGGCACGGCCTGCGGGCCCTGCTGCGCACCGCCCAGCAGGACGCCTACCGGCAGGTCGTCCGGGTCGTCGCCGGACGGGTCCGGGACGCCGCCGTCCGGCGGCTCGCCGAACTGCCCGAGTTCGACCTGGAGGCCGTCCGCGGCTACTTCCCCGGGCCGGCCGCGCCGGCGCCCGCCGCCGAACCCGGCATGGTCCGGCTGTTCATCGCGGCCGGCCGGGCCTCGGAGGCCGCCGCCGAGGGCGGCTCCCGCCCGGGCGGCTGGTACGGGGCCAGGCCGTGGAACTGGACGCCGTTCTACCCGCCCGCCCAGCCCTCGCTGGCCTCCCGCGCCCAGCAGGTGATCACCAACGCCGGGCACATCACCACGCTGGAGGAGATCGGCGCCGGGCTCGGCGAGAAGCTCGACCAGGCCCGGGAGGACAGCCAGGTCAGCGTCCTGCTGGTGGATCCGTGGGCGGCCGAGACCGAGCGCTACCGGTCCGCCCTGCGCGAGTACGACGACCAGAACCATCCGGTCACCGGCGTGGTCGTGCCGATCGGCGGCAGCGACCCGGACGGGGAGCGCGAACCGCCGTGGACCGGCGTGCGCGCCGTCTTCCGGCGCAACTGGTTGCGCCGGCGCGACCCGGAGCACTTGTTCCGGGTCAAAGTGAGCCAGGAGAGCTTCGACAGCGACCTCGCCATCATGGTGACAGTTGCTCAGAACAAGCTCATGGACGACAACTTGGATTGGGGGGACGATGGCGGCGACGCCTTCGGCTTCGGCCCGGGCGGCGGCCCGGACATGCCGGGCCTCGCCATTCCGGCCGGTCCGCCCGGCCCCTCCGGTCCGTCGCGGAGCCCGTCCGCGCGCCGGGAACCCGAACCGCCACCGAAGGACCTGCCCGGCCAGCGCCCGGGCAGCCACGACGGCTCAGTCCCGCTGAGGGGAGACGGACGATGAGCATCGAGCCCGGCACGGAGCCCGGACGCGGCGGACCGGGATCGGTCGTCACGTTCTACTCCTTCAAGGGCGGCACCGGCCGGACCATGGCGCTCGCCAACGTCGGCTGGATCCTCGCCAGCCGGGGCCTGCGCGTCCTGGTGGTCGACTGGGACCTGGAGGCGCCCGGCCTCCACCGCTACTACCACCCGCTGCTGGTCGACCCCGAACTCCACTCCACCGACGGCCTGATCGACCTGCTGCGCGGGTACGTCAAGCAGGCGCTGCCCTCCGCCGCCGGCCCCACCGGCCAGTCCCCGGCCGCCTGGCTGGACGAACCCGGGCGGCTGGAGGGCTACACCTGCGGCCTCGCCCTCGACCTGCCGGCCGGCGGGCGGCTCGACTTCCTCCCGGCCGGCCGCCAGAACGCCGCCTACGCGGCCGCCGTCACCAGCTTCAACTGGCGCAGCTTCTACCACGGCCGGGACATCCGCGGCGGCGAGTTCCTGCGCGAACTGCGCGAACGCTGGGCCCGCGCCTACGACTACGTGCTCATCGACAGCCGCACCGGGGTCAGCGACACCTCCGGCATCTGCACCGTCCTGATGCCCGACACCGTGGTCGACTGCTTCACGTTCAGCGCCCAGAACATCCGCGGCGGCGTCGACGCCGCCAAGGCCATCGCCGAGGCCGAGGAACGGGCCATCCGGGTCCTGCCGGTGCCGATGCGGGTCGAGGACGCCGAACAGGAACGCCTCGAAGCCGGCCGGGACTTCGCCCGCGAGGCCTTCGCCCCGTACCTCGGCCGCTGGCTGCCCGGCGACCGCCGGGCAGCCTACTGGGCCGACGTCGAAGTGCCGTACAAGCCCTTCTATGCCTACGAGGAGGTGCCCGCCACCGTCGCCGACCGGCCGCAGGAGGCGCGCAGCCTGCTCAACGCCTTCGAGCGGCTGGCCGAATGGATCACCGACGGGCGGGTCCGCTCGCTGCGCCCGCTCGGCTCCGAGGCCCGCCGCCGCCTGTACGGCGCCTACCTGCGCTCCGCCCGGGCAGTGCCCCGCCAGGTCTACGTCAGCTACGCGCCCGAGGACCGGATGTGGGCCGAATGGGCGGCCGGCACCCTCACCCGCTTCGGGTACCAGACCTCCCTGCACAACGCCGCCGAACCGTACACCGGCCAACGGCCGCCGGAGGTCGCCGGACCGCTCGACGGCCAGGGCCGGCTGCTCGCGCTGCTCTCGCCCGAGTACACCGCGCTGCCCCGGGCCGGCGAGGTCTGGCAGCTCCTCCAGGGGCGTGAACTGCCCTCCGGCACCTCGGCGTTGGTAGCCCTGCGGCTGCAGGACTCGGACGAGCCGGTGCCCCGGCCGTTCATCGGCCAGGCGGTGCCCGACCTGGTCCGCTCCTCGGCGACCGGCGCCGAGGCCCAGCTGTACGGCGAACTCGGCCCGCCGCCCGGCAGCAACCGCCAGTTCGACACCGACAGCGGCGAGTTCATCGCCCCCGCCCGCTTCCCCGGCACCGCCCCGCAGGTCCAGGACGCGCCCTCGCGCAACGCCGCCTTCATCGGCCGCGGCAAACTGCTCGAACTGCTCCGCAACCGCTTCACCGGCGGCCCCGCCGCCGTCCTCAGCCAGGTGCTCTACGGCTTCGGCGGCGCCGGCAAGTCCCAGATCGCGGCCGAGTACGCGCACCGCTTCAAGTCCGCCTACGACGTCATCTGGTGGGTGCCCGCCGAGGAGCCCGCCAACATCCCGCAGAAGCTCGCCGAACTCGCCCCCCGGCTCGGCGTACCCACCAGCGACGACGTCGCCCACACCGCCGCCGCCGTCCTGGACGCGCTGCGCCGCGGCCACCCGTACCGCCGCTGGCTGCTGGTCTTCGACAACGCCGGCACCCCCGAGGAACTCGCCCCCTGGCAGCCCGGCGGCTCCTCCGGCGGGCACGTGCTGATCACCTCGCGCAACCAGGGCTGGGCTCGGCACGCCGGCCTGGTCGAGGTCGACGTCTTCCTGCGCGAGGAGAGCATCCGGCTGCTGCGCCGCTTCAACAGCGGCCTCTCCCCGGAGGACGCCGACCAGGTCGCGCACCGCCTCGGCGACCTCCCGCTCGCCGTCGGCCAGGCCGCCGTCTGGCTCCAGGAGACGTCGATGCCGATCGCCACCTACCTCGAACTGCTCGACGACGAGCTCACCGAGATGCTCGAACGCACCCGGCTGCGCCCCGCCGAGTACCCCCACTCCGCCGCCGCGACCTGGCGCATCTCGGTCGAGGAACTGCGACGGATGAACGCCCCGGCCGCCCAGATACTGGAACTCTGCGCCTTCTTCGGCCCCGACGCCATCCCGATGCGGCTGCTCTACAGCCGGGCCGTCACCCGCGCCCTGCGGCTGTCCCCGCGCGCGCCGCGGGACAAGCTCGCGATCGGCGAGTTCCTGCGCGCCATCAACCGGTTCGGGCTGGCCCGCACCGACCAGGGCAGCGAGACGATCACCGTCCACCGGCTGGTCCAGGCCGTGCTCCGGGACCAGGTCGAGGAGGAGCGGCAGGCCGAACTGCGCGGCGTCGTGCACGCCGCCCTGGCCACCGCCAACCCCGGCGACCCGGACATCCCCGCCAACTGGACCGAGTACGCCGAACTCCTGCCCCACCTCTGGCCGTCCGGCGCCGTCGACAGCGGCGACGAGGACGTCCGGCAGTGGATCATCGACTCGGTCCGCTACCAGTGGAAGCGCAGCCTGCACGAGTCCGGCCGGGAACTCGCCGAACGGGCCCTGGAGCACTGGCGCGCGGACGGCTACGGCGGCGCCGGCTTCGACGTCGACAACGACGCCCAGACGCTCATGCTGCGCACCCAGCTGAGCAACATCCGCCGCTCCCAGGGGGCCCTCCAGGAGGCCTACGAGATGGACCGGGACATCCTGGAGCGGTTCACCGCCACCCTGGGCCCGGAGCACTCCCACACCCTCGCCGTCGCCAGCAGCCTCGGCGCCGACCTGCGCTTCCTCGGCCGCTACGACGAGGCCAGGGCACTCGACCGCAGGACCCTGGACGCGGCCCGGCGCACCCTCGGGCCCGACCACCCGCGCACCCTGATGATCACCAACAACCTGGCCGTCTCCGACTACCTGGCCGGGGACCGCTACGCCGCCCTGGAGCGGCACCGCAGCAACTACCTCCAGCAGCGCGACGCCCTCGGCGCGCACAGCCTCTACGCCCTCTCCTCCGCCTCCAACTACGCCCGCGACCTGCGCGAGACCGGGCGGCTGCGGGAGGCGCTGGACCTGCTGGAGGAGACCGTGCGGATCTACCAGCAGACCATCGGCGACAGCCACACCGACACCCTGCGGGCCCGCAAGAACCTCGCCGTCGCGCTGCGCCGGGCCGGGCGCTACCACGAGGCCCTGGAGATCGACGAGGACATCTACCAGCGCTACCTGGACATCAACGGCCCCGAACACCCGGACACCCTGGCGGCCGCCACCAACCTGGCCAGCGACCTCAACGCGCTCGGCGACACCGAACGGGCGATCCCGCTGGCCGAACGGGCCCTCGCGCGGTACCGGGACTACCTGGGCGAGAACCACCCGGTCACGCTGGCCGGCGCCAACAACCTCTCGGTCTACCTGCGGCTGGCCGGCCGGATCGCGGAGGCCCGGGAACTGTCCGGGCGCACGCTGGCGCAGTTCCGGACCGTCCTCGGCCCGGACCACCTGTACATCCCGATCGCCATGATGAACCACGCGAACGACCTGGCGCTGGGCGGTGAGATCCGGGCCGCGCTCGCCCTGGAACAGGAGGCGGAGCCGCTGATGACCAGGGCGCTCGGCCCGGACCACTACGACTCGATCGGCATCAACTCCAACCTGTCGCTGTCCCTGGCGGCGGTCGGGGAGACCGAGCGGGCCGCCGAACTGCGGGCCGACTGCATCCGGCGGGCCCGGATCACGCTGGGGGAGGAGCACCCGACCACCGTCGCCGTGAAGGCCGGCACCAGGCTCGACTCGGACGTGGAGCCCCCGCACGTGTGACGGGCGATCAGGAGATGCCACCGGGCGGTGCTAGGTTCACGCGCATGGTGCCGTTCCGGCAGTTCCTGCTGAAGATCCACAGCCGCTGCAACCTCGCCTGCGACTACTGCTACGTGTACGAGGGCGCCGACCAGAGCTGGCGCGACCGGCCGCGGCGGATGGAGCTCGCCACCGCCCGCCGCACCGCCCGGAGGATCGCCGAGCACGCGGCCGAACAGGGGCTCGACGAGGTCTCCGTGGTGCTGCACGGCGGCGAGCCGCTGCTCGTCGGCGCGGCCCACCTGGACGCCCTGCTCGCCGAGTTGACGCGGATCGCCGAGGCCGGGCCGCGGGTGCGGTTCAGCCTGCAGACCAACGGGCTGCGGCTGCTGGACGAGCCCGCGCTGCTCGACGTGCTGCACCGCCACCGGGTCGGCGTGGCCGTCTCGCTGGACGGCACCCGGGCCGACCACGACCGGCACCGCCGGCTGCCCTCCGGCGCCGGCAGCTGGGAACGCACCGCGGCCGCCGTCCGGCTGCTCGGCTCCCAGCCGCACCGGGAGCTGTTCGCCGGCCTGCTGTGCGTCGTCGACCTGGCCGCCGACCCGGTGGCCACCTACGAGGCGCTGCTGGAGTTCGCCCCGCCCAGGCTCGACCTGCTGCTGCCGCACGCCACCTGGCAGAGCGGGCCGCCGGGCGTCCGCCGCGGCCTCCCGGCCGGGCCGCCCGGGCCCACCGACCCGGCGCCGTACGGCGAATGGCTGATCGCCGCCTTCGACCGCTGGTACGACGCGCCGCGCCGGGAGACCGGAGTACGGCTGTTCGAGGAGCTGTCCGTCCTGCTGCTCGGCGGTCGGGCCGCCAGCGAGGCGGTCGGGCTGGCACCGGTCGACCTGGTGGTGGTCGAGGCGGACGGCACCGTCGAGCAGGCCGACAGCCTCAAGGCGGCCTACGACGGCGCCGCCGGGACGGGCCTGGACGTGTGGCGGCACGGCTTCGCCCAGGCGGCCGCCCACCCGGCCTTCCGGGCCCGCCAGCGGGGCCTCGCCGGGCTCGGGCCGGAGTGCGCGGCCTGCCCGCTGGTCCGGGTCTGCGGCGGCGGGCTCTACGCCCACCGCTACGCCGGGGACGGCTTCGCGCACCCCTCGGTGTACTGCGCCGACCTGGACCGGCTGATCCGGCACATCGCGGGGCGGCTGCGGGCCGGGGTGGCGGAGCTGGCGGGGGCCGGGCGGCGGCGGTAGCGGGGCGGTCGGCGACGGGTGTGCTCACCCGTCCGGGTCATGCACGGGCCGGGACCGGCTGAGTCGGCGTCGCGCGGGGAGACTGCGGGCGGACCGGGCGGGGCGCCCGGCGATCCAGGGGACCTCACGAGAGGACGGACCGGTGACGGGTACGGGCGAGGCGGTGGCGGCCGGGGTGCCGGGCGCGCGCGGGAAACAGGGCAGCGGCGCGGCCGGAAGCGGTGCGGCCGGGCTGCGGCGGCACGGCCTGGACCGGGCGACCTTCCGGGCGATCGCGGCCGCCCGGGGCGGCCCGGAGGCCGTCCGGCTGCTGCGCGCCGGCCAGTTGAGCAAGCGGGCGCTGCTGCTGCTGGCCCTGCGCCGGACGGCGCCGCAGGACGAGGGCTACCGGGAGGCCTACCGCGCGGTGTGCGAACTCCAGCGGGCCGACCGGGCGCGCTGGGAAGAGGTGCTGCTGCGACCGGAGTTGGACGCCTGGGCGGCGGACTGCCTGGCTGCCCTCGCACGGGGCCGGGCGGTGCCGCTGGACGGGCTGGGCGAGTTCCTGCGGGCCGGGGCCGGGCCGGCGCTCGACCTGGAGTGCGAGGGGCTGCGCTGGGCGCCGGTGGTCGACCACCTCGGGCCGCGCCGGGTGGACTACGGGTGCCCGCCGGACGGTCCGCTGTCCGCCGCCGAACTCGGCTGGTGGGAAGTCCAGTTGGCGAAGGCCTGGGAGATCCTGGTGCGCCGGCACCGCCGGCACGCGGAGGCCGTGGCGGCCTGCGTCGCCGTGGTGGTGCCGTTGCGGCCCGCCCCCGGCGGCGAGGCGGTCAGTGCCGCCGCCCGACGGGCGTACGGCGCGGTGGCGGCCTCGCGGCCGGCCGAGCCGGTCCTGCTCGCGCTGGCCCTGGTGCACGAGTTCCTGCACGTCCAACTCGGCGCCCTGCTGGACCTCGTACCGCTCCACCTGCCCAACGGCCCGGCGGTCTACCACGCCCCCTGGCGGCCCGACCGGCGCCCGGCCGGCGCGCTGCTCCAGGGGACGTACGCGCACCTGGGGGTGGCCTCGTTCTGGGCGGCCGAGGCCGCCGCCGGGGTGAGTGAACCGGACCGCGCGGAACGGGAGTTCGCCTGCTGGCGGGGGCACACCCTGACGGCGGCCCGGACCCTGCTGGAGTGCGGCGAACTCACTCCGAACGGACGGGAGTTCACCGAGGAGCTGGCACGCTCCGTCCGGGAGCTGGGGGTCTGAGGCGCGGTACTCCGGACGGATTCGGCCGGCCGGGCGACGGTGCGGCGGAGCCGGGAGCGCCCGCCATGGGCGCCGCCCGCACCCCGGCGCGCATCCGTGCGGAGACCGGCCGAGCGGCTCGAACGCCTGCTCCGGTCAACGCGCTTCGGCGCGCGCGATGGCGAAGCGCGCGACCGCTGAACGGGTGAATTCTCGGGCTTCCGCGCGCCGTGGTACGGCGTCGGCCGGCTGGGCACACCAACTTGGGGAGGCAAGGTGCCGCGCGGAGACCTCGCGGGCACTACATTGGTCGCAACCGGGTGACCTACCCGGACTCGGCAGGTCCTAACCGCGCCTAAGGAAACGAATATGACTCCGGTAACCAGCACCAGGCCGGCCCGTAACCTCACTGACACTCAGGAGGCGCCGGAACGCCCGTCCCTCGCCGAGCTCGCCGCCCTGGGTGCGGAGGAACTCGCCGCCCGGCTGCAGCGCGCCCTTCCCGGCGCGGAATCCGGCCTCGTGCCGGTCGCGGCCTTCAACTCCTCGATCTGACCCGCTCCGGAACCTCGAAACGGACCCCAGGCCGAGCTGAACCCGCCACACCCATGACGACGCGAATTCCGGTGCCACTGACGCAATTCGTGGTCAAGATGCACAGCCGGTGCGATCTCGCCTGCGACCACTGCTACGTCTACGAGCACGCGGACAGCAGCTGGCGCTCCCGCCCCAAGGTGATCGGGGAGGGGATCCTGGCCAAGGCCGCCGAGCGGATCGGTGAGCACGCGCTCGCCCACCGGTTGTCCGCCGTCCGGGTCGTCCTGCACGGGGGAGAACCCCTGCTCGCCGGCCCGGACCGGTTGCGCCGCGCGGCCGAAGCGCTCCGGGCGGCGCTCCCGCCCGGCTCTGCCCTCGACCTGCGCATCCACACCAACGGCGTGCTGCTCAGCCGCGCGTTCTGCGAGCTGTTCGCGGAGCTGGACCTCAGGGTCGGCATCTCGCTGGACGGGGACCGGGCCGCCAACGACCGGCACCGGCGCTTCGCCGACGGGCGGAGCAGTCATCCACAGGTGCTGCGGGCGGTCGGGCTGCTGAACGAGCCCGAGTTCCGGCACCTGTTCGCCGGGCTGCTGTGCACCATCGACATCGAGAACGACCCGGCGGCCGTGTACCGGGCGCTGGTCGAACTGCGGCCCCCCGCCGTCGACTTCCTGCTTCCGCATGCGACCTGGGAGGACCCGCCGAAGCGGCTCCCGGGCGGTCCGGAGGACCCGTACGCGGACTGGCTGCTGGTTGTCCACAGGCTGTGGGAAACGGACGCGCGGCCGTTCGCCGTGCGCACCTTCGAATCCGTGCACCGGACGGTGCGCGGGCTGTCCAGCCTCACCGAGTCGCTCGGACTGGAGCCCTCCGACCTCGCGGTGCTGGAGACGGACGGGACCTTCGAGCAGGCGGACAGCCTCAAGACCGCGTACGACGGGGCGCCCGTCACCGGCATGAACGTTTTCGCGCACAGCCTCGACGACCTCGCCCGCCACCCCGGCATCGCCGCCCGCCAGTCCGGCCTGGCCGGACTGAGCGCGACCTGCCGGGCCTGCCCGGTGGTCCGCGCCTGCGGCGGCGGACTGTACGCCCACCGCTACCGGGCCGACAATGGCTTCGACAACCCCTCCGTCTACTGCGGTGACCTCATGACGCTCATCAACGGCATTGCGGGCAGCGCGGTTTCGGCCCCCGCACCGGCACCCGTGCCCACCCAGGGCGGCCGCCCGCTGCTGCCGACCGCGCTCACTCCGGCCCAACTCGACGAGCTGGCAAGGGGATACGGCGGCGCCGACACCATCGCCGCCCTCGGCGCCGCCCAACTCTCCCTCACCCGGGCGATGCTGGCCGCCGCCTGGGACGCCTCCGGGCAGGGCCGGGCCGCCGCCTGGGAGCTGCTCTCGGAGCTCGACGGGGCGGCGCCGGAGGCCGTGGACGCGGTGCTGGCCCACCCGTACGCCCGGGCCTGGGCCGCGCGGCGGCTCGCCGGGGACCTCACGGTCGGCCTCGGCCCGATGGCGGCACTGGCCGCCGCGGCCGCCGTGCGGGCCGGGCGCGGGGACGCCGTCACGGTGCCCGCCCGGGGCGGTCGGCTGCACCTGCCGACGCTGGGGCGGATCGCGGTGCCGGACGGCGAGGCCGTGGTCACCGGGCACGCCGACGGCTTCGAGGTGCGGGCCGCCGACGGGACGGTGTTCACCAGGCTGGACGACGCGCTGCGACGGGTCCGGCTGGCCGGCGGCTGGACGGTCGCCCTGGAGGACCTCGACCCGCTGCGCGACAGCCACGACCACCCGGTGGCCGACCGGCTGCCCGAAGCCGAACTGCTGGGCTGGACGGGCGCGTTGCGCGAGGCCTGGGAGCTGCTCGGGCGCGACCTGCCCGACTACGCGGAAGGCATCCGGGCCGGGCTGACGACGATCACCCCGCTGCGGCCCGGCCCGGCCGGCCGCGACGTCAGCTCGGCGGCGCGCCAGGCGTACGGCGCGGTCGGCATCGCCCGGCCCGCCACCGCGCCCACGCTGGCGCTGCTGCTCGCCCACGAGTTCCAGCACGTGAAGCTCGGCGCGGTGCTGGACCTGTACGACCTGTACGACCGGGCCGACGACCGGCTGTACTTCGCCCCCTGGCGGCCCGACCCGCGCCCGCTGGAGGGCCTGCTCCAGGGCACGTACGCCCACCTCGCGGTCACCGAGTACTGGGGCACCCGGACCGCCGCGTACGACGGTCTGGCGGGGGAGGCGGCCGACCGGGCGCGGGCACAGTTCGCGCTCTGGCGGCAGTACACCGCCGAGGCCGTCGAGCGGCTGGCCGGATCCGGGGCGCTGACCGGCCTGGGGGCCCGGTTCGCGGCCGGGATGGGGGAGAGCGTCGCGCCGTGGCTCGCCGTACCGCTGCCCGCAGCGGCGGAACGGGACGCGGAGCGGGCGCGGGAGGAGCGGAGCCGGCTCCGTTTCGTCGAGGCCTGAACCGAAGGGGTGTCGGATGATCACCACCGCTGAGCTGGCCGACCGCTTCGCCCGGCTGGGCGTGCGGCCGGGCACGGTACTGCACGTCCAGGCGTCGCTGCGGACCCTCGGGCCGGTCCGGGGCGGGGCGGCCGGGGTGGTCGACGCCCTGCTCGAAGTCCTGGGTGCGGAAGGGACGTTGGTGGCGTTCACCAGCACCCCCGAGAACTCCTCGACCTCACGGATCCACCAGGCCGCGATCGCCGGGCTGACCCCGGCCGAGATCGCGGAGCACCGGGCGCGGATGCCGCGCTTCGACCCGGCCACCACCCCGGCCTCCCCGACCCTGGGCGCGCTCTCCGAAGCCGTCCGCACCCGCCCCGGCGCCCTGCGCAGCAGCCACCCGCAGACCTCCTGGACGGCCCTGGGCCCCCGGGCGGAGGAGATCACCTCCCGGCACCCCCTCACCTCCCACCTCGGCCCCGACTCCCCGCTCGGCCGACTGTACGAGCTGGACGCCCGGGTGCTGATGCTCGGCGTCGACATGGCCCGCTTCACCGCCTTCCACCTCGCCGACCTGCGCCAGCCCGACGTACGGATCCGCGAGTACGGCTGCGTCACGGCGGACGGCTGGACCAGCTTCCGGGCCCCCGACCTGGACGACCTGCACTTCGCCGACCTCGGCGCGGAGGTGCTCGCCGCGGCCGAGGGCGTCACCACCGGCCGGATCGGCGGCGCGGACTGCCGGCTCGTCCCGGTCCGGGAGGCGGTCGACCTGGCCGACGGGCTGCTCCGGGCCCGGGCCCGGAGCTGAGTCCCCGGGCCCAGGGCTGAGCCCTTCGCAGCGGCCCCGCATAGCGTTCGCCCTCAGTCCATTGCAATGAATGGGCTGAGGGTCGTTGCATTCCTGGCAGGACTGTTGCAATGATTTATGGCCGTTGAGCTGCAATGATTAGTCTGTGGCGCGGTTCGGCTGTTGCCGGAGTGCAGAACGCAACGTAGCGTTTCCTTCATCAGAAAGCGGCGGGCCACCGGGTCCGCAACGCGGAGAAGAAGGAGAGCACGATGCAGAAGTTCGCCACCCCCACCCCGGTCTCGGCCGTCCTGGACATCCCCGCCGGCCGCATCCGGATCATCGCCGCCGACCGGGCCGACACCGTGGTCGAGGTCCGGCCCGCCGACGCCGGCCGGAGCCGCGACGTGAAGGCCGCCGAGCGGGTCGAGGTCGCCTACGCCGACGGCGTGCTGCGGGTCGAGACCCCGGAGGCCGCGAACCGCCTCCTCGGCAACTCCGGCTCCGTCGAGATCACCGTCCAACTGCCCACCGGCTCCCGGGTCGACGCGACGGCCGCGCTGGCCGAGTTCCGGGGCGTCGGCCGCCTCGGCGACGTCACCATCGAGGCCGCGCAGGGCACCGTCAAGCTCGACGAGACCGCCGGCGCCCGCCTCGACCTCCAGGCCGGGGACATCGCCGTCGGCCGACTCGGCGGCCCCGCCGAGATCCGCACCCGGAAGGGTGACCTGCGGATCACCGAGGCCGCGCAGGGCGCCGTCACCCTGCGCACCGAGTACGGGCAGATCGAGGTCGGCGCCGCCCGCGGGGTCTCCGCCGCCCTCGACGCCGGAACGGCGCACGGCCGGATCCACAACGCGCTCCGGAACGCCGACGGCACCCCCGGCCTCACCATCCACGCCACCACCGCCTACGGCGACATCACCGCCCGCAGTCTCTGATCCGCCCGTAGTTCCCTGATCCACCCGCAGTCTCCGATCCGCCCGCAGCCCCTGAACCGCACTCCCACCGGAAGCAGGAACCACCATGAGCAGCACCATCGAGCAGGACCGCCCCGAACTCCAGAAGGCCGCCCAGGACTTCGTCGACGCCGGCTTCGCGGGCGTCCAACTGCGGGTCCGCGACGAGCGCGGCGAGTGGACCGGCAGCGCCGGGGTGCACGAGCTCGGCGGGAGCGCGAAGCCCGCCACGGACGGGCAGTTCTGGATCGGCAGCACCACCAAGACCTTCGTCGCCGCCCTGGTGCTGCACCTGGTCGCCGAGGGCCTGATCGAACTGGATGCCCCCGTCGCCGAGCACCTGCCCCGCTTCGGCGGCCTGGACGGGCGGATCACCGTACGGATGCTGCTCCAGCACACCAGCGGCCTCTACAACTGCACCGGCGAGCTCGACGAGAAGGGGGAGTTCGTGCCCGGGCTGCCCTCGATCGGCAAGGCGTGGGTGGACAACCGCTTCCACGACTACCGGCCCGACGAGCTGGTCGAGTTCGCGCTCACGAAGCCGGCCCGGTTCGAACCGGGCGCGGACCAGAGCTACTCCAACACCAACTACACCCTGGCCGTCCTGCTGGTCGAGGCACTCACCGGGCACTCGTACGCCGAGGAGGTGCAGCGGCGGATCCTGCGGCCGCTCGGCCTGCACGACACCCTGGTGCCGGGCAGCCTCTCCGAGCTCCCCGGCCCGCACGCCCACGGCTACTACCGCTACCAGGACGGCGAGGAGTGGACGGTGGTCGACGTCTCCCGGCAGAACCTCTCGCTGCTCTGCGGCTCCGGGGACATGATCTCCACCACCCGCGACCTCCAGGTGTTCTTCGCCGCCCTGCTCGGCGGCCGGCTCCTGCCGGGCGAACTGCTGGAGCAGATGCGGACCCCGCACGGGATGCTCGGCTACGGACTCGGCCTGTTCGTCCAGGAGCTGGGCCCGGAGAACGGCGACATCACCATCGTCCACCACAACGGCGGCGCCCCCGGCGGCTACGGCGCCCTGATGATCGCCACCCCGGACGGCGCCAGGGTCCTCACCGCGGGCCTCACCACCGGCGACTCCGATCAGGACCCGGTCCAGACCTTCCCGCCCGCCCTGGACCGGCTGATCAAGGCGGTCTTCCGCTGACCCGGCCGCAGTCGCCCGAAGTCGCCGCCGCCGTACTTCGCCGGATGGGCCAGGGGCCCTGGGCACCGCCTCCAGCGGTGGCGTGACGCCCGCTGGCAGTGGACGCCGGTGCTCTCCGACACCCCGCTCACGGTCGAGCAGGTGGAGCGGGTTCGTCGGGAACGGACCGGCGCCGAGTAGCAGTTGAGCGCAGGAAGTCGGCCCAGCCGACTTCCTGCGCACGAGGATGACGCACTCAGTGCCGTCGAGGACGTGTCGAGGGCATGTCGCGGGCATCAGGAGCGAGGGCGGCGGCCTCCAGGGTCCGGCGGATCACCCGGATCCCCTGGTCGACCATCGCGGCGATGGGCTCCGCCAGGCCGGGCGGCTGCACGTCGGTGACCCAGACGAAGCGGCTGCGACCACCGGCTTCGGCGAACACCTGCATGGAGGCGTGGTGGTGGACGACGTCCAGAGAGCCGCCGACCACCGAGTAGGCGATGCGCCGGAGACCGTCGTCGAGCGAGACGATCAGCTCGTGCACCACCGTGCCGTCCGCGAAGGTCACCACCCGGACATCCCCCTCGACCCGGGTGCCGACCACGAACACGGGGGCGAGCCGGTGATGGACCTCGCCCCAGTCGCGGATCGCCGCCCAGACCCCCGCGGGGCCGGCCTCGATCAGGACCTCTCGGTGCACGGTTGCCACAGGGTGCTCCTTATCCGTTCGGACGGTCAGTTGGCGGCGGTCGCGGTGGCGGTCGCGGCCGGGACCAGGCAGAAGGGGTGACCCTCGGGGTCGGTGAGGACGACCCACCGGCCCTCGCCCGGCTGGAACTCCGGCCGGGACGCGCCGAGGGCGAGCAGCGCCTCGACCGCGCCCTCCAGGTCGGCGACGGTGAAGTCGAGGTGCAGGTGCCCGCTCCCCTCGGGCCACTGCGGCGCGCGGTGGCCCTCGGCGCGGACGAAGGCCAGCCCCGCCCCCGCGCTGCCCGCGCTGAGGGAGGCGAAGTCCGCGTCGCTGTAGGTGAGTTCCCAGCCGGTGGCGTGCTGGTAGAAGGCGGCGAGCGCGACCGGGTCGGCGCAGTCGACGACCACGGTGGCGAGCTGTTCGAGAACGGGCATGAGCGGACTCCAGGATCGTGAACGAGCGCAAGCCGTACGGGCTTCGGTGAGGAGCCTCGCCCAGCAGCACCGCCCCGGTCTTGAACATCCTTGCGCCGCTGTCAGACCCGGTGCGTAGCGTTCGAGAGGTGCTCACCGCCGACCCTGTCGCCACCCGCCCCGGCTTCGCCATCAGTGCGGTGTCCTGCCGGTCCGACCACAGCCGCTGGTCCGCGCCGGAGGTACGGGCCGACTACCGGGTGGTGCTGGTACGGAGCGGGAAGTTCCGCAGAACGACCGCCGGAGTTCCCGCCGACATCGACACGGCCCTCGGTTATGTGGGCGTCCCGGGCGAGGAGGAGAGCTTCGCCCACCCCTCCGGGGGCGACGTCTGCACGTCGATCAGCCTGACGCCGCACCTGTGGCGCTCCCTGGCCGGGGACGGGGCAGAACCGACCGCGCAGACCCTCTACACCGACCCGAAGCTCGACCTGGCCCACCGGCGCATGCTCGCCGCCGCTCGCTCCGAGGACATCGACTACGCGCTCGCCGAGGAGTTGCTGGGGCTGTTGTCGACGGCCATCGGCCGCACCGTCGCCGGGCGAACCCTGGTAGGAGACCCGGCAGTCGAGCGCGACCGGAATCTCGTCGCGGCCGCCCGCGAGGCGATCGCCGAGGCCGACCCGGCCGCGGACACGCTGTTCGGACTGGCCCAGTCGCTCGGAGTCTCCCCCTACCGCCTCAGCCGGGCCTTCCCGCGCCACCTCGGCGTCTCGGTGACCCACTACCGGCACCGCATCCGCATCGGCCACGCCCTCGACCGCCTGGAGGCCGGCGAGACCAGCATCAGCACCCTCGCCGCCGACCTCGGCTACGCCGACCAGGCCCACCTCACCCGCACCGTGCGCCAACACCTCGGCCACACGCCGACCGCCCTGCGGCGGCTGCTGAGCCCCGTGCCCCCGGCGGTGGGCCGGGGGCACGGGGCCGGCGGGGCTTAGGCGGTGAAGTGGTCGAACTCGCCGGCCTTGGCGCCCTGGATCCAGGCGTTGAGCTTGGCGCGGGTGGTGGTGACGACGGTGGTGGGGTCGTCGGACTCGCGGAGGTAGACACGGTCGCTGTCGGAGGCGATCTCCAGGCAGTTGGTGCTGGTGCCACTAAAGCTCGACTTCTTCCAGTTGAGCTGTTCCATGCTTACCTTCCTTGTACTGCGTATCGAACGTGCTGGAGCAAGCCCCAGGAGTCGCGAGAGGTGGGCGACGGTTCGGACGCACTTGCCGACAAGGGTGGGAGTGCCAAGCCCCTGAGTCGTTCGAACTGCCGCCGGAATGAGGCTACTGCTTCGGGATCGCCGAGAAATGGCGAGCCCTGGGGCTGCTCCATCAGAACGGTGTCCAGCTTGGTGTGTCCGCCGTGAAGCAGCATGAATGGGGTGTCGGTCCTGGCGAAGACAGTGCAGTCGAACGGCAGGATCTGGATGGTGATGTGAGGCAACCTGCCGACCTCGATCAGGTGGTTCAACTGGTCGCGCATGATGGTTGGCCCGCCGTACATCATTCGTAGCGCAGCCTCGTGGATTACGGCGTGGAATGGCGTCTTGTTCTCAGAGCTCAGGATTTGTTGCCGCTCCTGGCGGAACTCGACGGGCTTCTCCGAGTAGTCGAGGATGACTTCGCTGTAAGCCTTGGTCTGCAGCAGGCCCGGGATGAGTAGCGTCTCGTAGGTATCCAGTCGGGTGGCGCTGCGCTCGAACTCGGCGAGATCAAGGGCTGAGGTCGGGACGTGGTGCCGGTAGTCGGTCCACCAGCCCTTGCCGTTGCTCTGGCTCATGTCGAGCAGGCCCGCGCGGTATTCGGGGTCGTTGGCATGGCAGGCGTCGAGCCAGAGGTTCAGGCGAACAGGATTGATACCAAGCCTGGCCGACTCCGTGTGACTGACGGCCGGGCCCTTCATGCCGACTAGATCGCCGAGCTCCGGCAGGGACATACCCGCACCGGTTCGAAGACGTCGCAGTTCATCGCCAAGTCGACGTTGCCTCTCGCTGATCACGGTCCTGAATCCCATTCATATGCCCTTCTCGCGCAGAGGTTCGGCTGCCGATGGCCACCTACTCGCAGTATAGATCCAAGCACGGAGAGTGTTGCAGGATTGTGGTGGTTGGCCCTACAGTCAACTCACCAACTCTTGCACCGCTGGGAGACTCCCCATGTGTGACCCCAACCTCAACTCCCCCTCCCTCCACGTGTCCCGTGAACTGTTGCGCGAGGCCATGGCGCGCGCCGGGTACGACCTCGCCGCGATCGCGGATGCCGAACTCGCCCTCGCGGAACTGATCGTGAACGCCTGGAGGCACGGCCGGACCCCCGCGCCGGTCGTCGTCATCTCCGTCGAGTCCGGCACCCTCCGGGTCGACGTGGCCGACCTCAGCCCCCTCCTCCCCGAACGCCGCAAGCCCTCCGAACTCTCCGAGTGCGGCCGTGGGTTGCAGTTGGTGGAGGGGCTCACCCACCGGTGGGGCGCCGAGCCGCAGACGTTGGGCAAGCGGGTCTGGTTCGAGCTGTCGCAGGGCGATGGTGCCGCGTGAACGCCCTCCATCCGATCCACCCGGCCGATCCGGCGATCCACCACCTCACCGGCCCCCAGCTCACCGGGCTGATCGTGGAACTCCGGACCGAGGGGCGTGAGTTCGGCCTGCTCTGGCCGTCCGCCAAGCCGGGCGAGACCGTCCTGGACGGTCGGGTGCTCGTGGATCTGGGCAACGTCCCCGCCAGTACGGTGATCAACCTGCTCGCACTGCTGCGGGAGTTCAAGCGGCACCGGAACTGAGCGGTGCCAAGTTTGCTACTGGCGAGGAGGCGCGGACGGAACGCTTGACCTCAAGTCGGCTTCACCTTCTAGTGTCGGTCGTGTCGAAATGACCGATGCGAAGGGGAGGGATCGGCCGTGGAGTACTCGCACAGCGATGCCGAATTGATCAAGCAGCCCGTCGGCTACTGGAGTTGGGCCGCGTACAAGGCCGTCGTCAACCGCACCCGTGGGGCGCTGGCCGAGCTCGGTGCCACGCAGCCGCAGTGGTGGGTGCTCGCCCAGCTCGCCCGGGCCGAGGAGCCGAGGACCCGCGACGACGTCTCCGCCGTCCTGCGCGACTACCTCGACACCGGGCAGGACGCTCTCGACGCCGAGATCGACGCGACCGTCGAGCGCGGCTGGGTCGCCGAGCCCGCCGGAGGCCCGCTCGTACTGACCTCCGAAGGCCGGGCGTTCTTCGACCGGGCGGCCGCTCTCCAGGACGAGCTCTGGGCCGAGCGCCATGCGGGCGTCTCCGACGAGGAGTACCTGACCACGCTGAAAGTCCTGCAGCGGTTCATCCACAACACCGGAGGACAGGCCTGGCACCACTGAGCGTACGGAGTCCGGCTGTCCGACCCCGTTCCTAGGATCGGCGCCATGCCCGATGCCTTCACCGTCCTCTGGACCCACGACACCTGCCGTGCCCTGCGCAAGGGGGGCCGGGTGGGCGAGCGGCCGCCCGTCGCCTACAGCGGGGTGCACCAGTCGCTGCCCGCCTGGTCGACGGCCGAGGCCGGGGACGAGGTGTACGCGCTGCACGTCAGCCGGTGCGAGGTGTTCGTGGTGAGCCGGATGCGGATCGTCGACCGGGAGCCCGGCGAGTGCTGCGGCGCCGCCCGAGCGACCTGGGAGGACCCCGCCTTTCCAGGGCACGACGCCTGGTGGATGCTCGGAGCGGGCGGCTGCGGTGCCGAGGCCGTCCACGTGGACGGGACGCCCGTGCGCTTCGACCAGCGGATACCCGGCGAGCTGCTCGGGCGGCTCGCCTGGCGCAACCAGCGGGGCAGGGCCCGAGGGTTGAAGTACCTGGTGGACGGCCGCCTCGAACGCTCCGTCAGCCTCCAGGGCTTCTACCGCCTGACCCCCGAGTCGGCCGACGAGCTCGCGCAGCTCGTCGGCCGGTGACCCGGCCCGTGACCCAGCCGGTGACCCGGCCCGTGACCCAGCCGGTGACCCGTTCGGGGTGCGGTCGGGGTGCGGTCAGTGGCGCTGCTGCCACTCGGCGCGGGTGAGCTCGTACTCGACCTCGCCGTGTTCGGAGCCGGGGATCGCGTCGGGCCAGTCGCCGGTGAAGTTCCGCAGGAACGTCAGGCCGGACTTCTCCATCACGCGCCGGGAGCGGGAGTTGACCGTCATGGTGTTCGCGGTGACCCGCTCCACCCCGAGCTCCGTGAAGCCCTTGTCGATCAGCGCCCGCGAGCCCTCGGTGGCGTAACCCTTGCCCCAGGAGGCCTGGTTGAGCCGGTAGCCGAGCTCGACGACGGCGGGGTCGTGGTCGTCGAGGGGGCGGAACTCGAACCAGCCGAGGAAGGTCCCGGTGGCCTTCTCCTCGGCGGCCCAGAAGCCTCGGGTGCCGGTGCACGGGTGGTCGTGGAGGAGCCGGGGGAGGACCTTCGCCTCGACCGTCTCCCGGCCGGTCGGCTCGCCGCCGTTGATGAAGCGCATGACCTCGGGGTCGTTGTCCAGCGCGAGGAGGTGGTCGGCGTCGGCTTCGGTGAACGGACGCAGGACGAGCCGCTCGGTCTCAAGGAAGACATGCATGGCGTGATCCTGGTTGCCCGCGAACGGGTGCGCCACCGGATATCCGACGGGGCCCAGCGAGGAGCACGTCGGCCCGCTGGGCGAGTGCCGTCAACCGGTGACCGGTTCCAGGCGGAGGCGTTGCTGGGGCCAGGGCGGTTCCTGCTCGGTCGGGCCGAACCAGACCCGGACGTCCTCGCCGGTACGGACGGGGAGGACGGGGAAGTCGTTCTCGGCGTGTTCGGTGCGGTGCAGCGCGTGCTCCGGGCCGAGGTGCCGGGCGGCGTACGCGTCGAAGGACGCGTGGTCGGACGGGTGGCAGACGGTGGCGTGCACCTCGCGGGCCCCCGGCGGCGGGAGGAAGCCGGGCCCGCGGAGCAGCAGGACGTCGTCGCTGTCGACCATGGTGGCGTTGGCCGCATCGCGGTGGGCCCGCCAGACCGGTCCGCCGTAGAAGGCCTCCAGGCACCGGCGGCGCGCGGCCAGGTCGGGGAAGGCGCGCAGCCAGACGAAGCGGTCCGGGTGGTCCAGGTCGCGGAAGCGGCCGCCGAGGGTGATGCCGACGGCCTCCTGCCCGGTCACGAACTCCCGCTCGAAGAGCTCGATCAGGGTCTCCCGGGCGCCGGGGTGCAGGGTGTACTGGCGCAGTTCGACGATGAGGCTCATGCGGCGAGCCCGCCCAGGGCCGGCCCGGTGCGGGTGAAGTCCATGGTCCAGTTGAGCTCCCAGGTGCGGCCCTCGTCGGCGGAGAACTCCTGCTCCCAGCGGGCGGTGTCCGGGCCGAGCCGGTGCCAGGTGAAGTGCACCCGGATCGGGCGGCCGTCGAGGGTGTCCTCGCCGTGGAAGTCGCCGCGGTCGCCGGTGAAGCTGCCGATCACCGGGGGGTCCAGCCGACCGGTGCGGCTGTCGGACCAGAAGATCGACCACTGCCGCGCCTCCGGGTCGTACAGGCGCAGGGTGGCGCCCCGGCGGCCGAGGGTGGGGAAGTCGATCTCGTCGATGTTGCCCGCGCCGCCGAACAGCGGCCGGACCGCCGTGCGGCCGGGGAACTCCTCCCAGGTGCCCCCGCCGGTGAGCGGTGCGGTGAGGCGGCGGTTGACCACGTCCCAGGAGCCGTGAAAGAAGTCGAAGTCGTTCATGCGTCGCAGGCTAGGGGCGCTTCACTGACAACCTCTGTCAGTGAATACTGGGCGCTGTGCGCGCGAGTCGACTGGTCACCCTGCTCCTGCTGCTCCAGAACCGGGGCCGGATGACCGCCCGGCAGTTGGCGCAGGAGCTGGAGGTGTCCGTCCGGACGGTCTACCGGGACGTGGAGGCGCTGGCCGCCGCCGGGATCCCGCTGTACGGCGAGGCCGGGCACGAGGGCGGCTACCGGCTGGTCGACGGCTACCGGACCCGTCTCACCGGGCTGACCGCCGAGGAAGCCCAGGCCGCCTTCCTCGCCGCGCTCCCGGGCACCGCCGCCGACCTCGGCCTCGGCGGGGCCCTCGCCACCGCCCAGCTCAAGCTGCGGGCCGCGCTCCCCGTGGAACTGCGCGAGCACGCCGGGCGGATCCAGGAGCGGTTCCTGCTGGACGCCCCCGGCTGGTACGCGGACCCGGACGCGACCCCGCACCTGGCGGCCGTCGCCGCGGCGGTGTGGGCGCGACGGGCGGTGGTGCTGGGGTACCGGCGGTGGCGGGCGCCGGAGGAGATCGAGCGGCGGGTGGAGCCGTACGGGCTGGTGCTCAAGGCGGGCCGCTGGTACCTGGTGGCCGGCGGGCCGTCCGGGACGCGCACTTACCGGGTCGACCAGATCATCGAACTGCGGCCGCTGCCGGAGGAGTGCGAGGTGCCGGACGGCTTCGACCTGCCGGCGTACTGGCGCGCCCACCTGGCGGACTTCCGGGCCCGGCTGCACACCGGGGAGGCGCTGGTGCTGCTCACCCCGGAGGGCGCCCGGCGGCTCGGGGTGCCGCCGGGGGAGGGCGGCCGGACGCGGGCCCGGGTGCCGATCGAGTCGGTGGACCACGCCCACGGGGAGTTCCTGCGGCTGGGCGCCGAGGTCGAGGTGCTGGAACCGGCCGAACTCCGCGAGCGGATCGCCGGGACGGTACGGGCGCTGGCCGCCCGCTACGGCAGCGCCCGCGAGGAGGGGTGAGGGCTCAGAGGCCGACGAAGTGGTCGAACTCGCCGTCCTTGGCGCCCAGGATCCAGGCGTTGAGCTTGACCCGGGTGGTGGTGACGACCAGGTCGGGGTGGTCGGACTCGCGGATGTAGACGAGGTCCCCGGCGGAGGCGATCTCCAGGTAGTTGGCCTCACCGACACTGAAACTCGACCGCTGCCAGTTGAGCTGGTCCATGAGGGCTCCTCCTGATCGTTCACAACAGCCGCAACGAGGGTACTGCTCCACGCAAGAGGGCAGCGGCATCGTTTCGGTCATGTCAATTCGTGCGGGGCGCTGTGCTATTCCATTGGGGTGTCAGTCGTTCCTACACTGAGACCCCGCCGCACGGGGGCTGCGGGAGCCAGGTTGCCGACGGGCCCGGGGGAGGCACGTGTGACTGACCGGGGCTGGGACGAGGACGAGACCCGGCCGTACTTCTTCCTCTCCTACGCGCACACGCCGAAGTCCGGCGCGCGGGGCGCCGGCGACCCGAACCACTGGGTGCGCCAGCTGTACCGGGACCTCTGCGAGGCGGTCCTCCAGCTCACCACCGTCCCGGCCGGGGTGCCGGTCGGATTCATGGACGAATCCATGCACCAGGGCGAGTTGTGGGCCGAACGGCTGTCCGAGGAGCTGGCGACCTGCCGGGTGTTCGTGCCGCTGTACTCGCCCCGGTACTTCAACAGCGTTCCGTGCGGCCAGGAGTGGCACGCCTTCACCCGCCGACCGGTCTACCCGGCGACCATGGACGTGGAGCGCACCAGCGGCATCGTCCCGGTGCTGTGGGCGCCGATGAGCCGCTACCGGCTGCCCAAAGTGGCCAGCGAACTCCAGTTCAACCACGCGGGATTCGGGCCCGACTACGCCACCGAGGGCCTGTACGCGCTGATGAAGCTCAGCTACTTCCGGGCCGCCTACGAGCTGGCCGTGCACCGGCTGGCGGCGCGGATCGTGCAGGTGGCGGAGGAGACGGTGATCCCGGTCGGGCGGCGGCTGGAGTTCAACGGACTGCCCAGCGCGTTCAACGTGTCCGCCCCGACCAAGCAGCTGCGGATCTCGGTACTCACCTACCACCAGGGCGAGTTGCCGCAGGACCGCAACCCCGACTTCTACGGCGCCCGGCGCACCGACTGGCACCCCTACCGGCCCGCCGGCTCCCCCATCGCGCAGCACGCCGTGCGACTGGCACGGCAGTTGGGGTTCCAGCCGACCGTGCACGAGTTCGACGACGAGGTCGAGTCCATCATCGAGGGCACCGCCGAGGCCCCCGGACTGCTGCTGCTGGACCGGTGGGCGCTGCGCGACCCGCGCCGCCGGGAGCTGGTCCGCCGCTTCGACCGCTCCGACGCCACCTGGGTCAGCGTCCTCGAACCGTGGAACACCGAGGACCGGGAGTGCCTCGAACGGGACGGCGAGTTCAGCGGGCTGAGCGACCAGACGCTGCGCAAGACCCGGCGGGCCGGGCGCCCGAGCTTCCTCGGCGTGACCGGCCCGACCGGGCTGAACAGCCTGGAGGACTTCGACGACGCGCTGCCCCGCGCCGCGATGAAGGCCAAGTACGCCTTCGAGAGCCGGACCAGGGCCGAACCGGAGGACCCCCCGGCGCCCCGGCCGAGCCTGCGCGAGGCCTTCCGCCGCGGCCCCGGGGCGTACGGGCCGGACGGCTTCGGCGGGCACCGCACCGAACCCTTCGGACCGGACCCCTTCGACCGCGACCACGACCCCGACCGGGAGGACCGGGACGACCGCGCCGACCGGGACGCCCGCAACCGGGACGACCGGGACGCCCGCAACCGCGACGAGCCCGACGAACGCGACGAACGCGCCGCGCGGGACGACTACGGCGCCCCCGAGGAACGCACCGTCCGGCTCTCCCGCGCGGACTACGCCGCCCCCGAGGAGCGCACCGTCCGGCTCTCCCGCGAGGACTACGGAGCCCCCGACGACCGCACCGTCCGCACCGCCCGTGACAACGATCGCCCCTACCGCAACGACCGTGACGACGGCGATGACCCCGATGCTGGGATGGCGCCCTTGGGAGGACCGCACCGATGAGCGACAACACCACCAGGAACCTGCGCCTCGGCGCCGCCGAACTGGCCGCCGCCCGCGAGGCCGCCCGGCAGGCCGCCGAACAGGACCGCCAGGGCCGGATCATCACCTTCTACTCGTACAAGGGCGGCACCGGCCGCACCATGGCCCTCGCCAACACCGCCTGGATCCTGGCCGCCAACGGCTTCCGGGTGCTCACCGTCGACTGGGACCTGGAGGCGCCCGGCCTCGCCAAGTTCTTCCACCCGTTCCTGGACCCGGCCTCGCTGGCCGGCACCACCGGGATGATGGACCTGATCGCCGAGTACCGCGAGGAGGCGCTGCGCCCGGTCGAGCACGCCGAGGGCTGGCACCTGGACTTCGCCCGGGTGCACCCGCACGCCCTCTCGCTCTCCTGGCCGTACTTCCCGGCCGGCGGCAGCCTGGACTTCCTCTCTGCCGGTCAGTTCAACCGGGACTACTCCGAGGCCGTCACCCACCTCGACTGGGACATCTTCTACGACCGCTTCGACGGCGGGCAGTTCTTCGACGCGCTCAAGGCCGACATGGCCAAGCGCTACGACTACGTGCTGATCGACTCCCGCACCGGCCTGTCCGACATCGCCGAGATCTGCACCGTGCAGATGCCCGACGACCTGGTGGTCTGCTTCACCCTCAGCGACCAGTCCATCGACGGCGCCTCCCGGATCGCCCAGCACATCCACGACCGCTACCGCGACCGCGGCATCCGCATCCTGCCCGTGCCGATGCGCATCGACGAGGGCGAGAAGGAGAAGGCCGACGCCGGCCGCGCCCTGGCCCGGGTCCGCTTCGACGGCCTGCCCGCCGGCCTCGGCGGCGAGGAACTCGCCGGCTACTGGGGCTCGGTGGAGATCCCGTACCGGCCGTTCTACGCCTACGAGGAGATCCTCGCCACCTTCGGCGACCAGACCGGCACCCCCACCTCGATGCTGGCCGCCTGCGAGCGCCTCACCTCGATGATCACCGAGGGCCGGGTCACCGGACTGCCGCCGATGGACGAGGAGGTGCGGCTGCGCTACGTCGACGCCTTCACCCGCCGCCGCCCGTCCGTGCCCGCCGACCTCTACCTGTCCTACGTGCCCGAGGACCGGATGTGGGCGGACTGGATCGAGTCCGTGCTGACCAGGGCCGGCTTCCGGGTGCTGCCGCGCGACCTCAGCGCCGGCACCGACCCGCGCGAGGAGACCGAGCGCGGCATCGACTCCGCCTACCGCACGGTCGCCGTCCTCTCGCCCGCCTACCAGCGCTCCCCGCAGGCCCGGGCGCTCTGGGAGTCGGTGGTCAACTCCGACCCCTCCGGCACCCGGCGCCAGCTGCTGCCGGTGCGCGTCGGCGACGTCCGGCTCACCGCGCCGTTCAGCAACCGCAACCCGGTCGACCTGGTCGGCCGCGACGAGAACCAGTCCATCCAGAGCCTGCTGCGCGCCCTCGGCCGCGGTGACGCCGTGCTCGGCGACGCCCCCGCCGGCGGCCCGCGCTTCCCCGGCAGCAAGCCCTCGGTGTGGGACGTCCCGCCGCGCAACCCCTCCTTCACCGGCCGCGCCGCCGTCCTGGAGCAGCTGCGCAACCAGCTGCGCGGCGGCATGGCGGCCGTCCTGCCCACCCCGCAGACCCTGTACGGGCTCGGCGGCGTCGGCAAGACCCAGGTCGCGCTGGAGTACGCCCACCGGTTCATGTCCGACTACGACCTGGTCTGGTGGATCGACGCCGAGCAGACCGAACTGGTCGCCCCGGCCCTCGCCGAACTCGCCCGCCGCCTCGGCCTGCGGGTCGGCGACTCGGTCACCGAGGCCGCCGAGGCCGCCCGGGAGGCACTGCGCCGCGGCGTGCCCACCTCGCGCTGGCTGCTGATCTTCGACAACGCCGACGAGCCCTCCGAGATCCGCCGGTTCTTCCCCGGCGGCTCCGGCCACATCCTGGTCACCTCCCGCAACCAGGCCTGGACCGGCCACGCCGAGGCGCTGGAGGTCGACGTCTTCACCCGCGGCGAGAGCGTCGAGCACCTGTGCCGGCGCGCCCGCAGCCTCTCCCGCGCGGACGCCGACCGGGTCGCCGAGGCCGTCGGCGACCTGCCGCTGGCCGTCGAGGTGGCCGCCGCCTGGCTGGACACCACCGGCACCCCGGTGGAGACCTACGTCGCCCAGCTGCACGCCGAGGCCGCCCGCGCCCTCGCCGTCGACCACCCCACCGACTACCCGACCCCGGTCGCCGCGACCTGGAACGTCTCGATCGGCCGGCTGCGCCAGCAGTCCCCGGCGGCCGTCCGGCTGCTCCAGCTGTGCGCCTTCTTCGCGCCCGAGCCGATCTCGATGAACCTCTTCTACAGCGACCAGATGATCCGGGCGCTGGTGAAGTACGACGCCGACCTCAGCGACAAGTTCATGCTCGGCAAGGTCATCCAGGCGATCGGCCGGTACGCGCTGGCCAAGGTCGACGCCGGCAGCAACAGCTTCCAGGTGCACCGCCTCGTCCAGGCGGTGATCCGGGCCGGGATGACCGACGACGAGCAGGAGATCGCCGTCCACGAGGTGCACCGCATCCTCACCGGCGCCCGGCCCGTCCTCGGCGACACCGACGACCCGGCCAACTGGCCCGCCTTCGACGAGATCTGGCCGCATCTGTCGCCCTCCAAGGCGCACAACTGCGACGAGGCCGACACCCGCCAGCTGCTCATCGACCGGGTCCGCTACCTGTGGAAGCGCGGCGAACTCGACCGCGCCCGCGACCTCGGCCACGCCCTCGACGCCGAGTGGACCAGCAAGCTCGGCGAGGACGACCGGCAGACCCTGCTGCTGCGCTTCCAACTCGCCAACGTGCTGCGCTCCCAGGGCAACTACGCCGAGGCACTGGCCCTGGACGAGGCCACCCTGGAACGCCAGCGGGTGCTGCTCGGCGAACACCACCCGTACACCCTGATGACGGCCGGCTCGCTCGGCGCCGACCGGCGGGCGCTCGGCCGCTTCCAGGCCGCGCTCGACCTCGACCAGGAGATCCTGGAGCAGTTCCGCGAACTCTTCGGGGACGACAACCCGCGCACCCTGTCGATGGCCAACAACCTGGCCATCGACTACCGGCTGGTCGGCAACAGCGAGGCCGCCCGCGAACTCGACCAGGAGACCCTCGACCGGCGCACCGCCGTCCTCGGCCCCAAGCACCCCTACACCCTGTCCACCAAGTCCAACCTGGCCCGCGACCTGCGCGAACTCGGCGACTACCGCGGCTCGGTGGACCTCCTCCAGGAGGTCACCTCCGACCTCGGCGACGTCCTCGACCCCGACCTCCCGGAGAACCTGCGCAACGCCAAGTCGCTGGCCGTCTCACTGCGCCGGATCGGCCAGCTCGCCGAGGCCCGCCGGATCACCAAGGAGACCTACGAGCGCTACCTGGAGCGCTACGGCGCCGACGCCCCCGACGCGCTCGCCTGCGCGCTCAACCTGGCCGCCGACCACAGCGCCTCCGGCGACAAGGAGGCCGCCCGCGACCTCTGCTCCACCGTCTTCGAGGGCCACCGGCGGCTGTTCGGCGACGAGCACCCGTTCACCCTGGCCTGCGCCAACAACCTGGGCATCTACCTGCGCGGCAGCGGCGACGTCCAGGGCGCCATCGAGCGCGGCCGGCTCACCGTCGACGGACTGACCCGCTCGGTCGGGGCGGAGCACCCGTACACCCTCAACGCGGTGATCAACCTGGCCAACGCCTACGGCGACGACGGGCAGACCGACCTCGCCGAGCGACTCGGCCGGGCCGCCTACGCGGGACTGTGCGGGCGCTACTCGCCGCAGCACCCGGACGCGGTCGCCTGCGAGGCCAACCTGGCGATCACCCTGCGCACGGCCGGCCGGCACACCCAGGCCGCCGAACTGCGCGCCCGGGCGATCTCCGAGCTGATCCGGCAGTTCGGCGAGGAACACCCCAACACCGTCTCCGCGCGCGGCTGGAAGCGGATCAACCGCGACCTGGAGCCGCAGCCCGTGTAGTCGGGAGAGGGGGCGGGGTACGCTGCCGAGCCATGAGTACCCTGCCCCCCGTCCTGGTCACCCGGCACCCCGCGCCCGGCGTCCTGGAACGGCTCACCGACCGGTACGCCGTCACCGTGCGCGAGACCGACGAGGAGCTGGACCGGGCCGAACTGCTCGCCGCCGTCCGCAGCCGCCGGGCCGTGCTCACCACCCTCAACAACCGGGTGGACGCCGAGTTCCTGGACGCCGCCGGCCCCCAGCTGGAGATCGTCGCCAACCACGCCGTCGGCTACCACAACATCGACCTGGCGGCCTGCGCCGAACGCGGCGTGATCGTCACCAACACCCCCGGCGTGCTCACCAACGCCACCGCCGAGACCGCCTGGGCGCTGCTGCTGGCCGCCGTCCGCCGGCTCGGCGAGGGCGAGCGGCTGCTGCGCTCCGGCACGCCCTGGACCTGGAGCCCGAACTTCCTGCTCGGCCTGGAACTGGCCGGCACCCCGCTCGGCGTGCTCGGCATGGGCCGGATCGGACAGTCGGTGGCCCGCCGGGCCGCCGCCTTCGACATGCCGGTGAGCTACCACAACCGCCGCGCCCTGCCGCCCGAACAGGCCCACGGCGCCGAGTGGAAGCCGTTGGAGGACCTGCTCGCCACCTCCACCGTGCTGGTCGTCACCTGCCCGTGCACCGAGGAGACCCGGCACCTGCTGGACGCCCGCCGGCTGGCCCTGCTGCCGCCCGGGGCGGTGGTGGTCAGCATGACCGCCGGCGTGGTCGACGAGGAGGCGCTGGCCGCCGCCCTGGAGTCCGGCGCGCTGTTCGCCGCCGCCGTGGACAACTTCGAGCACGAGCCGGACGTCCCGTCCGCGCTGCTCGCCCAGGAGCGCGCGGTGCTGGTCCCGCACCTGGGCAGCGCCACCGTGCGGACCCGGCAGGCGATGGGCGGCCTGGCGGTGGACAACATCCTCGCGGTGCTGGGCGGCTCCGAACCGCTGACCCCGGTCAAGGGCTGACCGGCCGGGCGCTCGGAGCCGCTAACCCGCCGCCCAGGCCAGCGCCGTGGTCATCACCCGGAACGCCCCGAAGTGCGCGGCGCCGGGCTCCAGGAAGAGCTCGGCGCCCGGGATGTGGTCGGCCAGCCAGCGCGAGTGGTCGACCGGCGAGAACTGGTCGTCCGCGCCGTGCCACAGCCAGGTCGGCACCCCGATCGACCCGACGTCGAAGCCCCAGTCGGCGGTGAAGGCCAACACGTCGTCGATCCAGCCGTCCGCACCGTGCCGGAACGCCTCCCGGTAGTTGCTCTGCAGCATCCGGCGCAGCCCGCTGTCCGCCACCACCTCCCGGTCGGCGGGCGACAGTTCGGTGCGCAGCCCGTTCAGCAGCCGGACCGGGTCGTCCTTGATCTGCCGGGAGCGGAACTCCATCGCGTCGGCGATCCGGCCGTGCCCGCGCTCCGCCTCCCGGTAGGCGCGGACGTTGGACGGGGTCATCCCCGCGTACCAGTCCAGGCCGGTCGCGTTCCGCGGCGCCAGCCCCACCAGCACCGCCACCCGGCTGACCCGCCCCGGCAGCATCGCCGCGCAGGCCAGCGCGTGCGGGCCGCCGCCGGAGCGGCCCAGCACCGCGAAGTCGCCCAGCCCCAACTCGTCGGCGATGGTGCGGACATCGGCCGCCGCGTGCGACACCCGGCGGCCGAACAGCCGGGTCGAGTCGCCGTAGCCCGGCCGGTCGTAGGAGATCAGCCGCACCCCCAGCCGGTACAGCACGGTGCTGCGCGGATGCGGCCCGACCCGACTGCCCGGCATGCCGTGCAGCAGGAACACCGGACGGCCGCGCGGGTCGCCGAGGGACTCCACGGCGAGGGCGCGACCGTCCGCCGCTTTGACCATCCGTAACGCCACGCGTTCCTCCTCAGTACTCCCGGTCGGTGGTGGTACGCACCTCCCGGCGGGCCTGCCAGGTGGTGTGCTCGCGGGACACCGCGTCCTCGGCGTCCCGGGCCAGCCGGGCCCAGATCTCCTCGGCGTCCATCGACTCCAGGTCCAGCCGGGCGAGTTGCAGGCGGATCAGCTCCAGCTCCTCGGCGGCCAGCCCGTACGCGGCGGCCAGCGGGCGGTACTGGCGCAGCTGCGCCCAGGCGGTGACCGAGGCGGCCACCGCCGACACCGTGCCCAGCGCGTCGTAGGTGAAGGCGCCGAGCGCCCGCAGCACCGCCAGCGCCAGGCCCAGCGCCGGCAGCAGCACCCCCAGCACGCCGGTCCAGTAGCCGGCGCGGGCGCAGTAGCGGGCCTTGTCGCGGTACCAGTCGTGCTGCACCCGGATCCGCTCGTTCAGGTACACCTCGCGGCGTACCGCCAGCGGCTGCCCGCGCAGGTCGCGCATGGCCGGGGTGATGTCCACCCCGGTCGCCGGCACCGCCACCGGGCCGCCCCGGAACGCGCCCAGCACCCGGGCGAGTTGGAAGCGGTACAGGCCCTCGGCGTCCGGCAGGCTGTGCGGCGGCGGCTGGTAGGCGTCCGCCCGGACGGCGAACTTCCAGGCCAGCGTCTTCACCGACTCGGCGGCCGCCCGGCCCTCGTACCAGAGGCCCTGCGGGTTCTGCCGGCCGATCACCACCGCCAGCGCCATCGCGCCCAGGTAGGCCGCGGCGGCCGGCCAGGCCCACGGCTCGCCGTCGGCCGAGCCGGTCGCGGCCGCGACCAGCAGCAGGAGCAGCTCCCAGGCGGAGAGCAGCACCGAACGGCGCTGGCCGCGCAGCGAGGCCGCGTCGGCGGCCCAGAAGAACTCGGGCAGCAGCTCCCGCTCGCGCACCCACCCGGTCCGTCCCGCACCAGACGCCATGCTCGGCCCCCACCCGTCGCTCCGGTCCCTCCGCTCTCCTGCCCCGGGCGGGTCGCCGGTACGCCTGGCCGTCGCCGGGGCGCCGCGCAATGGCCGGGAAGGCCCGGTGGATTGTCCGGTACGCCCCGTAGTCGGACGGTTGCGGGCCGTCAGCAAGGCGTCGTCGGTAGGCGTGGTCGTCGGTAGGTGCGGTCGTCAGTAGGTGTAGAGGATGCGCTCGGCGTTCTCGGCCATCTGCTTGGCGTTCCACTCGGTGCCCCCCGGCACGTTGCCGGAGCGGAACAGCGGCGGCGCGGCGGCGTCCCCGGCGGCGGCCCGGTCGGCCAGCAGGCCGACCGCGGCGGCGACCACGGCCTGCATCAGCGCGCTGGTGACGATGGTGGAGACCGGGCCGAAGGAGGTCTCGGCGCCCGGGTGGGTCAGCTCGCCGTCGCCCACCGCGACCTTGCTGTCCAGCACCACGTCGCAGTGGTCCTTGAGGTAGGTGCCGGAGGGGTGCGCCGAGGGCACCTCGGCGGGGTAGGCCAGCGAGGTCACCCCGATCACCTTCAGGCCGCGGTCCCGGGCGTACCGGGCCAGCTCGACCGGCATCACCTGGCGGCCGGAGAGCGAGATCAGGAACAGCAGGTCCCCGCTGGTCGCCGGGGTCAGGTCCAGGGTCGAGGTGGCCAGCCCGGACACCCGCTCCAGGGCGCTGGACAGCGGCGCGGGCATCATCGTCACCCCGGCCATCCCGGGCACGTTCAGCAGGTTCATCGGGACCAGCCCGCCGGCCCGGTAGACCACGTCCTGGGCCGCCAGCGAGGAGTGCCCGGCGCCGAAGGTGAAGATCCGACGGCCCTCGGTGATCGCCTCGGCCAGCAGGGCGGCCGCCGCCTCGATGGTGTCGGACTCCTCCGCGCGGACCCGGTTCAGGTGGGCGATCGCGGCGTCGAAGTACCGGCCGACCAGGTCGTTCATCGGTTGCCTTCGCTCTCTGCCGGTGGGGGCGCCGGCCGGGTGGGGCGGCCGGGATGGCCCGGACCGCCAGTGGAGAAAGCTACGGCGAGCACGGTCGCGCCCCGGCGGCACCGCTGTCAACAGGAACGAAAACCGGTCCCGGAAACCCCGGGGCGGGCCCGGTTGTCGGTGCGGTACGTCAGAATTGGCGGTGAGGACACCGAAGAACGGAGCCAGCGGCGATGTCTGGGCTGATCGACACCACTGAGATGTACCTTCGCACCATCCTGGAGCTGGAGGAAGAGGGCATCGTCCCGATGCGTGCCCGGATCGCGGAGCGGCTGGAGCAGAGCGGCCCCACGGTCAGCCAGACGGTCGGCCGGATGGAGCGCGACGGGCTGCTCCAGGTCGCCGGGGACCGCCACCTCGAACTGACCGAGGAGGGCCGCCGGCTCGCGGTGCGCGTGATGCGCAAGCACCGCATCGCCGAGTGCCTGCTGGTCGACGTGATCGGCCTGGAGTGGGAGCAGGTGCACGAGGAGGCCTGCCGCTGGGAGCACGTGATGAGCGAGACGGTCGAGCGCAAGGTGCTCGCCATGCTCGGCCACCCGACCCAGTCCCCCTACGGCAACCCGATCCCGGGGCTGGACGAGCTGGGCGACACCAAGGCCGAGGGCGAGGGCTTCGACGCCGCGCTCGTCCCGCTGGACACCGTCAAGCCGGGCGAGGCCGGGGCGGACGTGGTGGTCCGCCGGATCGGCGAGCCGATCCAGACCGACAGCGAGCTGATGAGCACCCTGCGCCGGGCCGGCGTCCGGCCGGGCTCCACGATCAAGGTGACCGTCGGCACCGGCGCCGGCGGCGTGCTGGTCGGCACCGGGGACAACGCGGCGGAGCTGGGCAAGGACATCGCCCAGCACGTCTTCGTCGCCCAGGCCTGACCCGCGCCCGACCGCCGGGGCCCGATCGCCCCGCCCCGTGCGGCGGTCCGGAAGCTCCGCGCGACGTGACGGTCGGGGCCCGCTGCTCCCCGTGCAGCGGGCCCTTCCCGTCCCTCCCCGGCTCCCTCCCGGTCCCCTCCTGCCCCTCCCGTTCCCTCCCGGCCCCTCCACCGCCTCGCCCGGCTTCCCCGTCCGAGCGACCCTTCCGGCGACCCCACACACCGCAATTCCTCCCCTCGGCCGATCATGGCAATCCTTGAGCGCTGTCACTCGTACGAGGGGCTTTCCCGGTTGACCAGCGGGTAGACCGAGGCCTTATCCGCACATGCGTGTGACGGGCCCCGCCTCCGGTGGGAGACAAGGCCCGTCAGTCGCGCGCGTTGTGTCGCGCGGTGCACGCCCTCACCCGATCGGCGCAGGGCGGCAGGCTTCGGCCGTTCAGACGCCGGCCGGCTGGGCGGCCTGGAGCTGCTGGGCGGGCGCCTCGCGGCCGCAGGCGTAGGCGAGCGGGCTGATCAGCTCGGCGGCGTCCGGCAGCCAGCGGTTGGACTCGGAGGGGGAGCGGGCCCACTGGGCGTAACCGGTGGAGCCGATCCGCGAGGGCGGGGCGACCGTCCAGTCCCCCTCGCCGCGGGCGACCAGGTCCAGCCGCCCGGGCGGCCAGCCGAGCTTGCGGAGCATCTCCGGCAGCTTGGCCGCGACCCCGGGCAGCACCAGGAAGTGCAGCCGCCGCCCGACCCGGCCGGGCGAGCTGGGCAGCACCACGACCGGGCCGAGCTGGAGGTCCATCCGCTCCATCCGGGCCAGTGCCAGGCATCCGGCGGTCTCCGGCACGTCCAGGACGTCGAAGGACCGGCCGGTGGGCAGCAGGATCGAGGCCTTGGGCCGTTCGGTCCACCAGCGCCGCACCGCGCCCGGTCCGGCGCTCGCCTTGCGGGCCCAGTCCGCGTCCAGCGGGTGGGCACCCGGCTGGGGGCAGCGCTGGTCGCCGCAGGAGCAGCGGGCGGGTCCGTCGCCGTCGATCAGCCAGGCGCCCGGGGCCACCTCCCAGTGGCGGTTCTCGGCGTAGCCGACGGCTTCGATCAGCAGCGGGGGCAGGCCGGCGTTCTTGTCCTGGCCGGGGGCGTCGGGGATGTCTTCCACGGGCTGCTCAACTACCGTGCGTGAGGCTGGTTACGGCCCGGCGGGCCCCGGTCGGCCGCATCCCGGCAATGTCACCCGAACCGGTGACTCAAGCGAGTTGGGGCGGGCGGAGGCAGGCGCAGCGGGGGCGCACGGAAGCATTCCCCAGGGCGCGCGGGGGGTGCGGTTCGTCACCGTGGGTATCCCGCTGGCGTTGCTGATCGCTAACCTGGTGTCAGATTCCTTGGACGGTCGGACAGTCGGCAACAGATCAGCACATCGTCGCCCGCCGGCCGGGACCGGAGGGTGTGGGGAGGCGAAGCCCAATGGCCGCGAGACCACTCGTCGCACGACAGCCCAACGAGCGCCTGCAGCAACTGATCCAGGAGGCCAGTTGCTCCAACGCCGGCCTGGCCCGCAGGGTCAACCTGTGCGGCGCGGAGCACGGACTGGACCTGCGCTACGACAAGACCTCCGTCGCCCGCTGGCTGCGCGGGCAGCAACCGCGCGGTCAGGCGCCGGCCGTGATCGCCGAGGCGCTCGGGCGCAAGCTCGGCCGCAGCGTGTCGGTCGAGGAGATCGGCATGGCCGACGGCAAGAACCTCAGCTCCGGCATCGGGCTGCAGTTCGCGCCGACCCTCAACGCGGCCCTGGAGCAGGTGTGCGAGCTGTGGCGCAGTGACGTCGGCCGGCGGGACTTCCTCACCGGGGCGACGGTCGCCGCCTCCGCGCTGGTGGAGCCCAGCCGGGACTGGCTGATCACCCCGCCCGACCCGGTGGTGGCCCGCACCGGCGGCCCCCGGGTCGGCCCGACGGACGTGGCCGCGATCAAGGCGACCACCGCGATGCTGGTCGACCTGGACCACCGCTTCGGCAGCGGCCATGTCCGCCCGGTCGTCGTGCACTACCTCAACTCGGTGGTCTCCGGGCTGCTCGGCGGCGCCTACCGGGAGGAGACCGGGCGCCAACTCTTCGCCGCGGTGGCCCGGTTGACCGAACTGGCCGGGTACATGGCGGTGGACACCGGGCAGCCCGGGCTGGCCCAGCGCTACTACATCCAGGCCCTGCGGCTCGCCCAGGCCGCCGACGACCGCGGCTACGGCGGCTACGTGCTGGCCGCCTCGATGAGCCACCTGGCGGCCACCCTCGGCAACCCGCGGGAGATCGCCCAGCTCGCCCGCGCCGCCCAGGAGGGCGCCCGCACGGTGGCCACCCCGACGGCGATGGCGATGTTCTACGCCGCCGAGGCCCGCGGCCACGCCCTGCTCGGCGACGCCCGCTCCTGCGAGGCGGTGTCGGCCAAGGCGCTGGAGATGATGGAGAAGCGCCGCCCCGAGGACGACCCGGACTGGATCGCCCACTTCGACGACGCCTACCTCGCCGACGAACTCGCCCACTGCCACCGGGACCTCGAACAGGCCGGGCCGGCCGAGCACTACGCCCGCCGGGCGCTCGACCTGCACCCGCCGACGCGGGTCCGCCGCCGCGCGGTGGACCTCGTGCTGCTCGCCACCGCCCAGCTCCAGCAACGCGACCTGGAACGCGCCTGCGAGACGGGCACCCAGGCGGTGCGGCTGCTCAGCGGGCTGCGCTCCAACCGGGGCGTGGAGTACCTGGACGAGTTCCGGCGCCGGCTGGAGCCCTACCGGGAGCAGCGGGTGGTGCGCGAGTTCCACGCCAGGGCGGACGCGGAGGCGGCCTGACCATCGTCTGTGCAGGGAGCGTGTGGGAATGTCCCGCCCGCGTGGTCACCCGGTGAGGCGAACCGGTAGCGTGGGCGCGACGTCCAAGGAACTGTGATGCTCCCAAGAACCGACGAGATGTGGTCCGCCGCCAGTGCGCGGTCCTGCACAGGTGAGGAATCGCGTTGAGTCAGCGCCGCTCGTACAACTCGGGTGACTTCAACCTGGACGACCTGTTCCGCCCCGAGCCCGGCCAGCCCCAGGGCCAGCCGGGCCAGCAGCAGGGCCCCACGGCCGTGCCGCCGGTGGGCCGGCCGTCCGGGCAGCCCGAGTACCTGGGCGAGGGCGCGCAGGCGCCGCCCACCCAGGCGATGCCGCCCCAGCAGCCCGCCTGGGGTGCACCGCCGCAGGGGGGTTACGGTGCCCCGCCGCAGGCCCAGCCGGCCCCCGAGACCCAGCACCTGCCGCCGTACCCGGCCGGCGACCCGCAGGGCGGCTACCCGGCGCCGCAGCCCGGCTACGGCGTCCCGCCGCAGGCCGCGCCCGGCTACCAGGGCTACCCGCAGGCCGCGCAGCAGCAGCCGCACCAGCCGCAGCAGCCCCAGCCGGGCTACCCGGCGCAGGGCGGCTACGCCCAGCCGGACGGCTACGGCCAGGACGGCTACGCCACCGACGGCTACGGGTCGGACGGCTACCGGCCGGACCAGGACGCCACCCAGGCGGGGCGCGGCGGCCGCGGTGGCCGGTCCTCCAACAAGCTGGTCATCGGCGGGGTGGTCGCGGGCTTCGCGGCGGCCGGTGTGCTGGTCGCCGTGCTGATGAGCGGCGGCGACGACACCGCCAAGGGCGGCCAGAAGACCGCCCCGGTCGCGGCCACCGGCAGCACCGCCAGCGGCGCGGCGAGCGCGAGCGGCTCCGGCGCCGCCGCCGACCCGGAGGTCAAGGCGCAGGCCCAGCCGCTGTCCGACCTGCTGGGCACCGCGAGCGACAGCCGCAGCGCGGTGGTCTCGGCGGTCGCCTCGGTGCAGAAGTGCGACAAGCTCCCCGACTCGCAGCAGGCGCTGGCGGCCGCGGCCGGCAAGCGGCGTGAGCTGCAGACCAAGCTCGGCCAGTTGAAGACGGACAAGCTGCCCGGCGGCCAGCAGCTGGTCGAGCAGCTCAACGCGGCCTGGACGGCCTCGGCCCAGGCCGACGACGAGTACGCGGCCTGGGCGGGCGACGCCCAGTCCTCCTGCGACCCGAAGAAGCCGGACACCGGCAACCAGCACTACAAGAACGCCGTGCAGGCCAGCGGCACGGCGACCACCGCGAAGAAGCAGGCCTCGACCCTGTGGAACGCGATCGCCACCCAGGCCGGCCTGCCCAGCCGCGGCGACGGCGACCTGTAGCGGACCCCGGACACCGGAGGGCGGGCCCACGCAGGGCCCGTCCGCCCGTCCGCCCGTCCGTGCGCGGTGTGGGGCGGGGCGGGTCAGGGCGGGGTGGGTCAGGACGGGGAGCGGGCCCCGGTGAGGACCCAGCGGACGTCCACGAAGCCCGGCTGCTGCAAGGTCATCCGACCGTTCCTGACCACCTGGTAGGTGACCCAGGTGTTGACCAGCCGGGGCGACTCGGTGCTGGGCAGCATGTTGGTGGTGCCCCAGTTCAGCGGCGGGGTGAGGCCGACGTCGATGCCCTCGCCGCTGTCCAGCAGGGCGTCGACGGACTTCGCCTCGACCGGCTTGCCGGCCGCGGTGAGCTTCTCCACCACCACCCGGAACACCTCGTAGGCGACCCAGGTGGTCTGCACGCCCGGGTCGGAGACGTCGATGGCGTGCCCGTCGGTGGCTTGGGAGCGGACCACCGCGCGCAGCCCGTCCCAGGTCTTGGCCGATTCCGGCGGGTACCAGCTGGTGACGAACGCGCCGGCCAGCGGGCCGGCGTCGCCGCCGGTGGAGTCGACCACCGACTGCTGGACGCTGCCGATCACCGAGGCGATCCGGGTGTTCCTCACGTTCTGCCGCCGGTAGGCGTCCAGCAGGTTCCCGGTCGGCTCGGCGGCCAGGGCGCTGGTGAGGCAGTTGCCCGGCTCGTCCCTGCCGATCGCCTTGCGGACCACCTGGCTGTAGTCCGAGGACTGCTCGGGCGCCTTCACGTCCAGCAGCTTGATGCCGGCCGGCTTGAGCGCGTTGCCCAGGTAGCCGAGCAGGTTGTCACCGGCCGGGGTGTCCGGGCGGATCAGCGAGACGGCCTTGCAGCCGGCGTCGACCAACTGGCGGCCGCTGCCCGCGATCAGCGCGGGCATGCCGCCGTCCACCGGGTAGGACAGCGGGCTGGAGAACTCGGGCTGGGACAGGCCGTAGCCGCCGATCAGCGGGATGCCGGCCCGCTCCAGCACCGGCATGAAGGCGTCGCCCCACTGGCTGTAGGAGCCGAGCACGGCCACCGCCTTGGCGTCCACCGCCTGCTGGGCGCAGGCCTTGGCGCCGTCGGCGGTGTTGTGCTCGTTGCAGGTGATCACGTGCAGCCGGTGACCGCTCAGACCGCCCTTGACGTTGACGTCCCGGCCGATCGACTCGGCGAGCGCGGTCATGCCGGGCCGGTCCGCGGAGCCGGTGCCGGACGGGGCCCAGGTCATCACGGTCAGGTCGTCGGCGGCGGTGGAGGCCCCGGCCGGTCCGCCGCACGCGGAGGCCGAGAAGAGGGTGGGGAACAGCACCGCGGCGGTCACCGCGGCGGCGATCGGGCGGCGCGGGCGGCGTCCGCTGATCGTGGGACGGGCCCGGGACGAGTCCCTTCGGCGGGTCATCGGTCTTCCCTCTCTGGGGCGCCATCCGGCGCACCGGGGGACAGCCAAGCCCCGGAGCCGCAAGCCGAGAGGGACGAAATGTGAACGCTCGGCCAACGGACACCGAAATCCGGGTCGGTACGCGTGTAGATCGCGAGTGGAGCACGAACAGACGGGGAACGTACGATCGTCCACCATGTCCGCCAGCACAGATTCTTCGCACCGGTCCGCCCGAAACCCTTCTCGTCCGGGCCACCGCTCCAGCACGATGGGCGGCATGCCGCTCAACGACCTGCCCTGGTGGCGCTGGCGAGCCCGACTCCGCTCGGCGCTGCACATGCTGTCCGACCCCGGTTTCCAGCACGAGGCCTGGCTCACCGGCCGGGAGGGCTACGGGGACGTGACCGACGCCGTCTACCGGCTGGTCGAGGACACCTGGCTGGACCGCTGGTCCGCCGAGAAGTACGTGGGCACCATCTTCCGCGACTCCGCCGAGGCCGCCCTGGTCGACGTCGCGGTGCTGCGCGCGGTCCAGATGCTGCACGAGGTCGGCGCCGACGCCCCGGCCTCCGCGTACCTCGGCCACCCCGGCTGGCCGGAGACCGTCCGGGCCGCCCGCGAGGCGCACGTCGCCCTCGCCGCGGGGGACGGGGACGACCCGGACGCGGTACCCAAGTCCCTGGACGTGTTGCGCATCCTGACCCAGGTCTGAGGCGAGGCCTGACCCAGGTCCGAGGCGGGGCCTGGGGCGGAGGCCCGGGGCGAGGTCCGAGGCGGGGCCTGGGGCGAAGGCCTGGGGCGTGGTCCGCGGTGCACCGCCGGTCGGCGCCGTCCCGCAGTACGGGCAGCGGGGCGGCGACTGTCCAGGATGTGACACGCTGGACCATTCACGCACGCGCGTCACGCATTCGTACGACCTCAGAACGGGATACCCGCAGTGGAACAGCAGCCGGCCAGCGCCCAGTACGTCCTCACGCTGTCCTGCCCCGACAAGCAGGGCATCGTCCACGCTGTCTCCAGCTACCTCTTCATGACCGGCTGCAACATCATCGACAGCCAGCAGTTCGGGGACGGGGACACCGGACTGTTCTTCATGCGGGTGCACTTCTCCGCCCCCGAACCGGTCACCGCCGACAAGCTGCGGGCCAGCTTCGCCGCGATCGGCGCCTCCTTCGGGATGGACTGGCAGATCCACCCGACCGAGCAGCGGATGCGGATCGTCCTCATGGTCAGCAAGTTCGGGCACTGCCTGAACGACCTGCTCTACCGCACCCGGATCGGCGCCCTGCCGGTGGAGATCGCCGCGGTGGTCTCCAACCACACCGACCTCCAGGACCTCACCGAGAGCTACGGCGTCCCCTTCCACCACATCCCGGTCACCCGGGACACCAAGGCCGAGGCGGAGCGGCAGCTGCTCGACCTGGTCGAGAAGGAGAACGTCGAACTGGTCGTGCTGGCCCGCTACATGCAGGTGCTCTCCGACCAGCTCTGCACCGAGCTGTCGGGCCGCGTGATCAACATCCACCACTCCTTCCTGCCGAGCTTCAAGGGCGCCAAGCCCTACCACCAGGCGCACACCCGCGGCGTGAAGCTGATCGGCGCGACCGCGCACTACGTCACCGCCGACCTCGACGAGGGCCCGATCATCGAGCAGGAGGTGGCCCGGGTCACCCACGACGTCAGCCCGGACCAGCTGGTCGCGCTCGGCCGGGACGTCGAGTGCCAGGCGCTGGCCCGCGCGGTCAAGTGGCACAGCGAGCACCGGGTGCTGCTGGACGGGACCAGGACGGTCGTCTTCGCGTAAGCGCCGGGCGTCCGCGCGCAAGCGCCGGTCGTCCCCGCGAACGCGCCGGGCGTCCGCGCGGCAAGCGCTGCAGGAGCGTTACGGCCGCGCCAGCAGCGGCAGCGCGTGCAGCACCTCGCGGACCGCGGCCCGGTCACCGTGCTCGCCCACCGGCAGCCGGTCCGGGTCCCGGTGCGCGGCCGCCAACTGGCACAGCTCCAGGCCGTCCAGCACCATCGAGGCCACCGGCTCCCCGACGGCGAGCCCCACCCGTCCGGCCGGTCCGGCCGGACCGCTCGGCCCGCCGTCCAGCGGCACCAACCACTCGCCGGCCGCCGGACCGTCCACCACCAGCCGCACCCGCCGAACGGTCCGACCGTCCCCGGACGGCGCCCCGGCGGGCGCGGGCTGCGCCGCGCGCAGCCCCGCCAGCGCCCGCGGCAGCAGCCGGACCACCAGCTCCACCATCTGCCGCAGGTGCTGCGGCGACGGCGGAGCGTACGGGTAGGCCACCGCGCGGGCCACGTCCTCGCCGTGCACGAAGCACTCCAGGGCGCGCTCCACGAAGGCGTCGCGCAGCGGCAGCACCGCGAAACCGAGGTCGACCGGAGTGCTGCCCTGCGGGGCCAGCGCGGCGCTGCGCACCAGGTCGTGGGTCTGCTGCCGCCACCGGGAGCGCACCGACCGGGGCGGCAGCCCGGCCTGGTCGGCGAGCAGCCGGGCGGTCCGCGCCGCGTCCGCCGCGTACCGGCCGCCCTGCGGGGGCACCCGCGGCACCGGGACGGCGGCCTCCTGCGGCGGCACTCGCCGCTCCGCGACCGGCACCGGCCCGGGCCCGGCGGCGGCCGGCACCGGGTCGGGCAGGCCCAGGGCGAGTGCCAGGAAGCCGTCCGCCGCGGTCAGCCGGCCCAGCACCTCGGCCGGGCGCAGCAGCTCGGTGCCGCCGTGCCACGGCAGTTCGGCCACCTCCTGCCACTCCTCCGGGCCGAGGTCGCGCAGCAGCGCGTCCAGCTTGGCGGTCTCCGCGGTGTACGGCATCCCCCAGGCGGGGACGGGCAGTTCGGCCGGGCGGCGGGCCAGGCACCAGTCCAGCACCTGCTGGCGCAGCGAACCGGGCTGGTCCAGCGGCTCGTCCAGGGACAGCCAACCGGCCGCCTCGCGCAGTCGGTCCGCCTCATCGGCGCACTCCGGGCAGGCCGGCAGGTGCTGCTCCAACTCGGCGGCCTCGCGCGGCGGGCAGGCGCCCAGGGACCAGGCGCCGAGCAGCGAGCGCAGGGCGTCGTGCCGCTCCTCGCTCATCCGCCCGCGCACCTCTCGACGGTTCGCACGCTCACCTTCACCTGCCCCCGTTCCCGTCCCCGTGCTCCTGGCGGGCGCGTTCGTCGGCCAGTTCGGTGGCCAGCAGCTCCAGGCCGAGCCGCATCCGCTGCTTGGCGGCCTGCTCGCTGATGCCGAGCAACCGGGCCGTCTCCTGGTAGGTACGGCCGTCGTAGTACGTCACCGCGATGGTCTCACGCAGGGGTTGGGGCAGGGAGTCGACCACGTACTGCATGCGCGCGGCGGTGGCGACGGCCCGGATCTCCTGCTCGGCCGCCCCGCCGCGCTCCGGCGCCAGCTCGGCGCCGCGCCGCGCCCGCAGCCGTTCGACCGCGCGGCGGTGGGTGAGCGCGCCGAGCCAGGAGCGCAGCGAGCCCCGGGCCGGGTCGAAGTCCTCGGGGTGCTCCCAGACGTGGGCGAAGACCTCCCGGGTGAGCTGGGCGGCGGCCGCCTGGTCGGCGAGTATCCGGCCGGCCAGGCCGTGCACCATCGGGGCGAGCCGGTCGTACAGTTCGCCGAGCGCGGTCTCCTCGCCACGGGCGAGGCGTCGCTGCAACTGCTCGTCCCAGCGCGGGATCCCGTCCGGGGTGGCCATCGAGAACCACCCTCCTGCCCGGTTCGCTGGCGTTACCCAACGGTATCCCCTGGCCGGTCCGCGATGGGAGGGATTCGGGCAAGAACGGAACCCGGCCTCGTGGTTCGGTGCGGGTGTGGGCGTGGGTGCGGTCGCCGTCGTCGCCGTTGCGGTCGTCGGCGTTGCGGTCGTCGCCGGGGCCGGGTGGGTCGGGACGGCTCGTCATATCGTGGGACGGTCCGCCGATGCCGCTGTTCGAGACCCGCTGGACATATGTCGCACGGGTGGTTCGCGAGTGGCGGGCGGGGTGACGGGGGTGTCCGGCGGTAGGTTCCCGCCCAGGGCGGGTCCGAACAGGCCCCGCGGGACCGGCGTCGGCCCGGGCCGGACGAGTGCCGGTGCGAGGCTCGCGAGAGTGAACGGGACAGTATGCACTGCCCTGTCCCCCGATCGCCGGAATATGCCCGAAGCGCTTGCTGCGGCCCGTCCGCCCACCCATCCTGAGGCGTATTCGTGTCGCGGCCGTTGTGCGACTGACGAGTTGACGCGGGCGAGTGGCGCGGGCGGACGGGTCGGCGAGCGCCCGGGTGGGCCCGGGTGGCACCGGGCAAAGAGCGAGGGCCCCGCCGGCCGGCTGATCCGGCCCGATCGGGACGTTGGCCGAACTGCGAGTGCAGGTGGTGGAGCGGTGCAGGTTCTTCAGGTACAGCTTGCGGTGCAGGCGGACCCCGCCGAGGTCGGCCGGGCCCGGCGGTGGGTGCGCTCGCGGCTGCTGAACCACGGGGTGGACCCGGACGCGCCGATGGCCGAGACGGTGGTGCTGGTGGTCTCGGAGCTGGTGACCAACGCCGTGGTGCACACCGGCTGTCCGGCCGTGCTGAGACTCTGCCTGCCGGTGGCCGAGGGCCCGGCGCAGGACGCTCCGCCCGGCCCGCTGCGGGTGGAGGTGGCCGACGCGAGCCGGGCCGCCCCGGCCCCCCGGCACGCCGGAGCGGACGAGGACGCCACCAACGGGCGCGGACTGGAACTGGTCGAGCTGCTCTGCGACCGCTGGGGCTGGTACCCGGACGGTTCGGGCAAGCGGGTCTGGTGCGAGATCGGCGCCGGGGCACGACCGGTCGATCCGATGGCGGGCGTGGACTGGGCGGCCCTGGCGCAGTAGCGGCCTCCGGTGGCGATCACCGGCCGAAAGCTGACGCAACCATTCCGAATTTCGGACTACCCATTGACGTGACGTATCCGACTGATCACGCTTGGGTGCGGCTCCCGTTGCGAGGGGACGCCGAGGGAACGTCCGTCCGCCGTCACGGTGCTGCTGTCCAGGGGGATCGCGTCAGCAGGGGGGATCGTGGACTGCCGGTCGCGGACGGCTCCTCGGCGAGTGCGGAGGGTCCGGCGCGGGTTCAGGGCCCGTGCGCCGCGATCGGACGGCGGCCCGGCACGCTGCGCTCGGCGCGCAGGCGGCCGGCCGTCGTCCGTGGTGCCGCTCCGGACGATCGAATTCCGGCCACGCGTCGGGCTCCCGCCGGGTTTCGACCTCGCCCCCGTACGGCCGTTGCTCAGAGCGGGGCGGCTCGGAAGGTGCGCCGGTAGGCGCTCGGGGCCACGTCCAGCCGACCGCGCAGCTGCAACCGCAATGAGGCGGCGGTGCCGAAACCGGACTCCCGGGCGACCTGGTCGATCGTCAGGTCGGTGCGCTCCAGCAACTGCCGGGCCCGCTCGGTGCGCTGGGTCGTGATCCACTGGCCGGGGCTGGCGCCGGTCTCCTCGCGGAAGCGCCGGGTGAAGGTCCGCACGCTCATGCCCGCCCGCTCGGCCAGCCGGTTCAACGGCAGCGGCCCGTCCAGGTGTTCCAGTGCCCAGGCGCGCACGGCGGCGGTGCCGGCGCCCCCGGTCTCCACCGGGCTCGGGGCCTCCACGTACTGCTTCTGGCCGCCGTCGCGCCAGGGCGGCACCAGGCAGTTGCGGGCCACCGCGTTGGCCACCGCGCTGCCGTGGTCGCGGCGCACCACGTGCAGGCAGAGGTCCACCCCGGCGGCCACCCCGCCGGAGGTGAGGACGTCGCCGTCGTCGGTGTAGAGCACGTCCGGGTCCAGCCGGACCTTCGGGAAGGCCCGGGCGAAGCGCTCGGTGTAGCGCCAGTGGGTGGTGGCCGGACGCCCGTCCAGCAGACCGGCGGCGGCCAGCAGGAAGGAGCCGGTGCAGATCGACATCAGCCGCGCGCCGGGCCGGATCCGCCTCAGGGCGGCGGCCAGTTCGGGGGTGAAGGCGGCGTCCGCGCCGTCCGGGTCGGCGTCGTGGGAGGCCGGGACCACCACCGTGTCGGCCCGCTCCAGGAGTTCGGGCCCGTGGTCGACCGAGATCCGGAAGTCGGCGCTGGTGGCGACCGGCCCGCCGTCCAGGGTGCAGGTGGCCACCCGGTAGAGCGGCCGGCCGGAGCCGTCCTTGGCGTTGCCGAAGATCCGTGCGGGGATGCCGAGTTCGAAGGCGATCACACCCCGCAGGGCGAGTACCGCGACCAGGTGCGTCATGTCGTCCTTTCCTTTCCGGTCCGGTCCTTCTCGTCCATCCGGTCTTTCTCGTCCATCCGGTCCTTCCGGGGGTGCCCGCCCGGGCGGTGCCGGTCCGGGCCAGGGTACGCGCCGGACGTGGCCCGATTCTTGCGAAAGCTGTCATTCGGGCCACTCGTCCCGGCCGGGCCCGACCGGGAGACTCGTCCACGTGACCGAACGCAGTGCCCTCGCCGCCTCCACGTCCCCCACCGCTCCGATACCCGCCCCCGGCCGGCGCCCCCGGGTGCACTACGCCTGGGTGGTGGCCGCCGTCGCCCTGCTGGTCCTGCTCGGCTCGGCCGGCTTCCGCTCCACGCCCAGCCTGATGATGGACGCCCTGCACAACGAGTTCGGCTGGTCGCTCGCGACGATCGCCAGTGCCACCTCCGTCAACCTCACGCTCTACGGCCTCACCGCCCCCTTCGCCGCCGCCCTGATGGACCGCTTCGGCGTGCGCCTGGTGGTGGTCTGCGCGCTGCTCACCATCTCGGTCGGCGCCGGCCTCACCATGCTGATGCGCCAGCCCTGGCAGCTGATCCTCTGCTGGGGCGTGCTGGTCGGCCTCGGCAGCGGTTCGATGGCCGGCGCCTTCGCCACCACCATCACCGGCCGCTGGTTCCAGGCCCGGCAGGGCCTGGTCACCGGGGTGCTCACCGCCGCCGGGGCGGCCGGGAACCTGGTCTTCCTGCCGGTCGGCGCCTGGCTGGTCGAGCAGCACGGCTGGCGCTCCGCCGTGGTCGTGGTCTCGCTCGCCGCCAGCGCCGTCGCCGTGCCCGTCCTGCTGCTGATGCGCGAGCGCCCCGCCGACCTCGGCCTGCTCCCGTACGGCGCCACCGAGGCCCCGCCCGAGCCGGCCCGGGACGGCCGGGCCCTGGCCCGCACGCTGCGGGTGCTGCGCGACGCCGCCCGCACCCGGCCGTTCTGGTTGCTGGCCGGCTCCTTCGCGATCTGCGGCGCCACCACCGCCGGCCTGGTCGGCACCCACTTCATCCCGGCCGCGCACGACCACGGCATGCCCGTCACCACCGCCGCGAGCCTGCTCGCCCTGATCGGCGTGTTCGACGTGGTCGGCACCGTGTTCAGCGGCTGGCTCACCGACCGGGTCGACTCCCGGCTGCTGCTCACCGTCTACTACGGGCTGCGCGGCGTCTCCCTGCTCCTGCTGCCGCAGCTGCTGGCCGGCTCGCTGCACCCGCCGATCCTCGCCTTCGTCGTCTTCTACGGCCTGGACTGGGTGGCCACCGTGCCGCCGACCGTCGCACTCTGCCGCCGGCAGTTCGGCGAGGACGCCCCCATCGTCTTCGGCTGGGTGCTCGCCGCCCACCAGATCGGCGCGGCCGTCGTCGCCGGACTGGCCGGGCTGGCCCGCGACGCCCTCGGCAACTACGACCTCACCTGGTACGGCGCCGGCGCGCTGTGCGCGGTCGCGGTCGGCCTCTGCCTGGCGCTGCGCACCGGGCGGCCGGGCGACCGGGCGGTGCCCGCCCTGTCCTGAGCGGTGCGGCGACGGGGCCGGACGGACGTACGTCTGGCACGTACGTCCGTCCGGCCTCATGTTCCGTCTGGTGCGGACGTACGTCTGACAGGTACGTCCGTGTGACGGTCACCGGCATCCGACTCCGGCATGCGTCTGATGCGGACGTCCGTCTGACAGAACGCGTCCGCCCGGTTCGGACGTCCGTCCGGCACGGCTGTCCGGCACAGCCGTCCGGGCCGTCGGGGCGGAGGGCTAGGCTCCGGATCCATGGCGCTCACCTTCACCCTCGACCCGAAGCCCGACCCCGACCTGCGCACCGCCGTGGTCCGGCTGTGGACGGACGTGACCAACGCAGGTGGCGCGGTCGGCTTCGTGGCCCCGGTGACCGAGGACGAGGTCTGGGACACCGCCGACCGCCAGTTCGCCGGGCTCGCCCCGGACGGCCCCGACCGCCTCCTGGTCGCGCACGAGAGCGCGACCGGCCGGCTGGTCGGGGTGCTGTTCTTCGCCTCGATGCGCTTCGAACCGATGGAGCACTGGCGGATGCTCAAGCGGGTCATGGTGCATCCCGACTTCCAGGGACTCGGCCACGGCGCCGAGCTGCTCGCCGAGGCCGAGCGGGTCGCCCGCGCCTGGGGTCTGGAGTCGCTGCGGCTCACCGCGCGCGGCGGCCTGGGTCTGGAGCGCTTCTACGCCCGTTGCGGCTACCGGGAGGTGGGCCGGGTGCCGGCCGCGATCCGGGTCGCCCCCGGGGACGACCGCGACGACATCACCATGTGGCTGGACCTGCGCCGACCGGCTGCCGAGGAGGGACGGCGGCCCCCTGGCCCGCGTCCGGTGTCAGGCATGCTTGACTGGGAGACCCGCCCCGGCTCGAACCAGAAGGATGTGTCCCAGTGAGCAGCAACGGCCCGCAGAAGTCGCACGCCACGCTCCGCTACACCTCCATGCGGGCCAGCATCTTCCTCGGCTGCCTGCTGGTAGCCCTGCTGCTCGGGCACTTCCAGGTCATCCCGGTGAGCGGTGAGGCCGGGATGATCTTCCTGTTCCTGCTGGCCGCGATCGCCTCCGCGCCGCTCAGCTACGTGCTGCTGAGCAGGCAGCGCGACGAGATGTCCTCCCAGATCACCACCAAGGTCGCCGGGATGCGCAGCCGCACCGCCGACCGGATCGCCGCGCAGAACGCCGAGGAGGACGCCGTGGACGACGCCGCCCGCGCGGCGGCCTCCCGGCAGAGCTGACCCGGGGCCCAGCCCGCCGTGCCGAACGTGCCCTCGGTACCCGCTGATCCACACCCGAGCACCGATGCCGGCGCCGACGCCGGCACCCCCACCGGCGCCGACGCGGGCACCGCCACCGACTCCGGCACCGCCACCGCCACCGACGCCCGCACCGCCACCGACTCCGGCGCCGGGCGTGCCGCCGGGACGTGGCCGGCCCCCGTGCGCAGGCCCACCGGGCGGGACGTGGCCAGGCTGGCCGGGGTCTCCCAGGCCACCGTGTCGCTGGTCTTCTCCGGTGCCGAGGCCGGTCGCCGGGTCTCCGAGGCGACCCGGGCGCGGGTCCGCGAGGCCGCCCGCAGCCTCGGGTACCGCCCGCAGGCCGCCGGGCGGCAGCTGCGGCTGGGCCGCAGCGGGATGATCATGCTGGCGGTGCCCAACCTCCAGGGCCCGTTCTTCGGCCGGGTGCTGGAGGGCGTCCACCACGAGGCCGGCCGGCACGGCCTGGCGGTCGTGGTCAGCTCCGGCTGGGGCAGCGCGACCCTGGCCGAGGCCGCCACCGCGGGCCGCTTCGACGGCCTGCTGATCTGCTCCCCGGACGACAGCCAGCTCGGCGAGCTGCCGCCGGACACCCCCGCGGTCTTCCTGGACGCCGACCCCGGCACCGACCGGGCGCGCCCGACCGTCGAGCTCGACGTGGCCGGCGGGATGCGGGCGGCCGTCGAGCACCTGGCCGCGCTGGGGCACCGCCGGATCGGGCACCTGCGGTCCACCCATGCCGCGTACACCTTCCGGGTCCGGCAGGCCGCCTTCGAGCGGGCCGTCCGCGAACTCGGCCTGGAAGTGGTGGAGTTGGGCGTGAGCCTGAATGACGGCCACGCGGCCGCGCGGAGTGTGGCGGGGGAGCTGCTGGAGCGGGCGGACCGTCCGCGCGCGGTGATCTGCGACGACGACGTGGTCGCCTCCGGGGTCTACCAGGCCGCCGCCGAGCGCGGGTTGCGGGTGCCGGACGACCTGTCGGTGGTCGGCATGGACAACGTCGCCGTCTCCGGGCTGCTCGCCCCGCCGCTGACCACCGTCGACCTGCCCGGCGAGGAACTGGGCCGGGCGGGGGCGGCCGCGCTCGCCGGACTGCTGGCCGGCGAACGGGTGGAACCGGTCGCGCCGCTGGCCACCTCACTGGTGCTGCGCTCCTCGACCGCCCCGGCCCCGGCCTGACGGACCTTCGGCGGCCCGCCCCCTCCCCGTCCCCGCCGCCGGTTCGCGCTGCCGCCCATCCCTGCCACCGGTTCGCGCCGCCGCCCGTCCGAGGCTGGTCCCAACGGGTGAAAACCGGCTGCCCCCTCTCGCGCCGCGATCCCGCACAGATAAGCGGACGATGAGATTCCGGCTATGCGGACGCCCCGACCACGAACCCCACGCCTGTCCAGAGCAGCCCGACTGGCCACCGCCTTCGGCCTCTTCGCGGGCACCCTGCTCACCGGCACCCTCACCGCCCCGCCCGCCGAAGCGGCCGTCACCTTCACCAAGACGGTCGACAAGGCCACCGTGGCACCCGGCGAGAACGTCACCTACACGCTGCGGTACACCTGCTCCGTCAGCGACTGCACCAACGGGCACATCACCGACGCCCTGCCCGCCGGGATGGAGTTCGTCGGCTGGTCCCCGGACGCCAGCACCGTCGACGTGGCCGGCTCGACCGTCCCGGCCGCGGGTGCCGTCGGCGCCACCCTCGACGTCAAGCTGCTCACCCTCACCCCGGGGACCACCGCGACCGTCAAGGTCGTCCTCAGGTTCCCCAACTTCACCACCCCGAACGACACCCGGACCGTCAACTCGGCCACCCTGACCGCCGACGGCGAGACCCCCCAGACCGGCAGCGCCACCACCACGGCGCTCGTCCAGCCCGACTACAAGGTCACCAAGGGTGTCCAGACCAGCAGCCAGGACGGCCGTTCGGTCACCTACCAGTTCAGCGCCTGCTCCACCGCCGGCATCCCCAACGTCGACCTGGACGCCGGCCGGCTGGTCGACACCCTGCCGCCGGGCGCCGTCGTCGACACCGCCCGCTCACCCGGCTGGACCCAGGACCCGAACGACCCCGACCGCTGGACCTACGACATCGGCGCCTTCCGGGCCGGCAACGGCCAGGCCGGCTGCCGCATCCCCGGCGTGCTGGTGGTCAACTACCCCGACCCGACCTTCCCCAGCGGCACCACCTCCACCAACTCCGTCGTGCTGCAAGGCGATCCGCTCGGGCCAGAGGGGATGCGCGACCTGTCCACCGCCACCGCCGAGACCCCGGTCTTCCAGCCGCCCGCCACCGGCATCCAGGTCACCGCGGGCAAGGTCTGGCAGGAGCGGACCGTCTCCGGCGACCTCGCCTCCTTCGGCCTCTACCCCCGCAACACCGCCGGCCCCGCCACCGGCCTGGTGATGACCGACCCCGGCTCCGGCACCACCCCCGGCCTCTACGGCTGGCTGATCCCGCAGTCCATCCAGCTGGAGGCCTGGAACCCCACCGGCATCGGCCTCACCCTCCAGTACCGCCTGGACGGCGAGACCACCTGGCGCACCTTCACCCCCGGCAGCCCCCTCGACGGCTCCACCACCCGCCGGATCACCTTCGCCGAGGGCGCCGGCGACCCGGCCAACGACGTGATCGGCCTTCCGGCCGGCCGCTGGCTGGACGGCCTGCGCTTCGAGTGGAACGGCCCGATCCCCACCGGCTGGAGCCCCGGCAACGCCGTCCAGGTCCTCGCCCAGGTGGTCACCCCCGGCCACGACGGCCGCCCCGCGCCCACCCCGCTGCACAACTGCGTGGACGTCACCGGCACCGACGCGGCCGGCGACACCTCCTCCGCGAGCGCCTGCGCCGACACCACCGTCACCGCGGCCACCAACCTGGGCGCCGCCAAGACCACCACCGCCGGGGAGGTCCTCGCCCCCGGCGGCACCGCCACCTTCGAGGTCATCCCGTACAACCGCACCGGGCGCACCCTCGACACCCCGCTCGTCCTGTACGACCTGCTGCCGCCCGGCCTGGTCTACGTCGACGGCAGCGCCCGCCGCAACCCGGCCTACCCGGACGCCGTCGCCCCGCAGTCCGTCCGGGTGCTGCCCGGCCCCGACGGCCGCCAGCTGCTCAAGATGACCTGGCCGGCCGGCGCGCCCGACATGGCGTACCTCAACGACCACAAGGCGTACCGCACCCTGATCGACGCGCAGGTCGCCGGCAGCACCCAGCCCGGCACCCTCACCAACGACGTGTACGTCACCACCGAGGGCGCCACCGCCCCCGTCAGCTGCTTCTACTTCGGCACCGACAGCGGGGTGCCGGACGCCCAGGACCTCAACGGCGACGGCAACACCACCGAGACGATGTGCCACGCCTCCTCGAAGATCGAGGTGCAGGTCCCGGCCGTGCTGCGGTCCTTCAAGGAGGTCAAGGGCGACCTCGACAAGGACTACGCCACCACCGGCACCACCACCCCCGGCGGCGGCATCTCCTACCGGCTGACCGTCCGCAACGACTCGCCCGACCCGGTCACCGACTTCATCGCGTACGACAAGCTGCCCACCCCGGGCGACTCCTACGTGCTGCGGCCCGACATCCCGCGCGGCTCCGCCTGGACGCCCTCGCTCACCCAGCCGCTGACCTCCAGCGACCCGACCGTGCTGATCGAGTACACCACCTCGCCCGACCCGTGCGTCACCGGCGCCATCACCGTGCCCGGCCCCTGCGACGCCGACGCCCGGTGGAGCAGCACCTTCCCGGCACCCGGCACCACCACCTGGTTCCGGGTCCGCCGCCCCGGCACCCTGCCACCCGGCGGGGTGTTCACCCTGACCTGGCCGATGGTCGCCTCCGTCGACGCCGGCAACGCCGACTTCGCCTGGAACAGCTTCGCCTACACCGCCACCGACTCCGGCGGCAGCCCGCTGCTGCCCGCCGAGCCCGCCAAGGTCGGCGTCGGCGTGACCGCCCCCGTCCCGCCGAACAACGCGCTCGGCGACTTCGTCTGGCTCGACCGCGACGGCAGCGGCATCCAGAAGCCCGGCGCCACCGGTGTGCCGGGCGTACGGGTCGAACTGCTGGACGGAACGGGGCAGCCGGTCCGGGACCGGACGGGCAAGCCCGTCACCACCGCCACCGACGCGAGCGGGCACTACCTGTTCGACAAGCTGCCGGACGGGGAGTACGCGGTGCGCTTCGACCTGACGACCCTTCCGGACGGGGCGAAGGTCACCGTGCGCCACGCCGGGACGGACCCGGCGCTGGACTCGGACGCCGACCCGGCGACGGGGACCACCCAGACGGTGCGGCTGGCGGGCGGGCAGCGGGACCTGGAGCTGGACATGGGGGTGGTGCCGGCGAGCTCGCCGTCGCCGTCGCCGTCGCCGAGCCCGTCGCCTTCGCCCTCGCCGAGCCCGTCGCCGTCGCCGTCGCCTTCGCCGACGAACTCGCCGTCTCCCACGGCGTCGCCTTCGCCGACGAACTCGCCGTCTCCCACGGCGTCGCCTTCGCCGACGAACTCGCCCTCCCCGACGGGGTCGCCGTCGCCGTCGCCTTCGCCGACGAACTCGCCCTCGCCCTCGCCCTCGGTCTCGCCGAGCCCGACCCACAGCCCGTCGCCGAGCGGGAGCCCGACCACGAGTGAGCCCGGCACCCCGACGCCGACGCCGACGCGCACGCACACCCCGTCGCCCTCGTGGAGCCACGGCGGCGGCGAGCTGCCCGGCACCGGCGGCAACGGGCTGTTCCCGCTGCTGCTCGCGGCCGGGGTGCTCGGCAGCGGGGTGCTGTTCTCGGTGATCGCCTGGGCCCGTCGGGGTCGCCACAGCTGATCGCCGTAGCCGAACGGAGGACATGACTGCGCCCGCCGGCCAGACCCCGGCGGGCGCAGTCGTCTGTGGGGTGGGGGTCAGCCCACCGGGACGGGCTCGGCGAGCGGCGCGACCGGTGCGCCGCGGAACCAGCGCCGGGCGCCGAACAGCACCAGGCCGCCCAGGGCGATCCCGCCGGCCGCGCACACCGCGACCGGGCGCAGCGATCCCTCGGCGAGGTGGCCGGAGACCGCGTAGCCGAGCGAGTTGCCGGTGGCGAACAGGGTCACCAGCCAGGCGAAGGCCTCGGTGACCGTCCCGGTCGGGGCCAGTTCGGCGACCAGGACGAAGGCGGCCGCCAGCAGCGGGGCCAGCATGACGCCGGAGAGGAAGGCCAGTGCGGCCATCGGGTACGGGCCGGGCAGGGTGACCAGCGGCAGGTAGGAGGCGGCCATGGCGAGGGCCATCAGCCAGGTGCGGGTCGCGGTGCTCTGCCGCCAGGCGACCATGCCGTAGGCGAGTGCGCCGAGCAGCCCGCCGAGCGCGGCCAGTGCCAGCAGGGTGCCCCCGCCGCCGGGCAGGCCGCCGGCGTGCTGCTCGGCGTAGGCGATGAACAGCACGTTCTGCGCGCCGACCGCCCAGCCGGCCCCGGCGAGTCCGACCAGCAGCAGCACCAGGCCGGGGGAGCGCAGCGGGCCGAGCAGTCCGGCGGAGTGCGCGCGGGCGGGGGCGCGCCACGCCCGGGCCGGTGCGGTGGTGGCGACGACCAGGGCTCCGGCCAGTCCGAGTCCGGCGGCGACCCAGAGTGCGGCGACCGGGCTGAACAGGCCGGCGATCCCGGCCACGGCCAGCGGTCCGGCCACGTAGAGGATCTGCTGGGAGGCGGAGTCGAAGGCGTACGCGGTGTCGAGCTGCTCCTCCTCGACCACGTCGGGCCAGAGCGAGCGCAGGCAGGGCTCCAGCGGCGGCATCGCCAGGCCGGCGACGGCGGCGCCGAGCGGCGCGGCGAGCGGGGAGCCGGGGGCGAGGGCGAGCAGCGCGTACCCGCCGCCCGCCACCACGGCGGAGGCGAGCAGGACGCGCGGCTGGCCGGTGCGGTCGACGATCCGGCCGAGCACCGGCCCGCCGACGGCGGCGGCGAGCGCGTACACGGAGGTGGCCAGTCCGATCCGGCCGTAGGGGACGCCGGCTTCGCGCAGGGCGAGGGCGATCACCAGGGCGGTCATACCGGCGGGCAGGCGGCCGAGCAGGGTGCCGAGCAGGAGTCGGGAGACGTGCGGGGCGCGGAGCAGGGCGAGGTAGCCCATCGGTGGTCTTCTCCGGTCAGGGCAGGGGAGGGCGGGGACGCTGTCAAAGTTATACGTATAACTGCCGTTCGGTCAATCCGACCGGAGAGTGGGACTGATGGGGTGTCAGCTTCGTTCGTGTCCGGATCTCACGGCTGGGCGAGGAGTGACCGTGGCTCGATCTCAAACAAGTACTTTGAACATCTCAAACCTTTACTGCTAACGTATCGGCCGTGACCACCTCAGACGCACTGCGGATGCACGGCCCGGGCCCGCTGCCCGGCGCCGCCCGCCCGGGTGCGCTGACCGGTGCTGTGGACAGCCCGCGCCGTTGTCGCGCCATGAGCTGCGCAGCCATGAGCTGTATCGCGGCGGCACGCCCCTGACCGGGGTCCGTGACCTCTCCCCGTCCGGCCCCGAGCCGTGCCGCCGCCTCCGCCCCGCACCCACCGCCAGCAACGCCCTCCCCCGGAGTCGCACCCCCATGTCCACAGCGCCCGAGGCGACCTCGTCGCCGTCCCTGCTCACCCGCATCCGCAAGACGCCGTTCTGGGTGCAGATCGTCGCCGGCCTCGTGCTCGGCGTCGGCCTCGGCTACCTGGCCCGCGCCGCCGACATCTCCTGGCTGGCCACCACCCTGGAGACGATCGGCAAGATCTTCGTCCAGCTGCTCAAGCTGGCCGTGCCGCCGCTGGTCTTCACCGCGATCGTGGTGAGCGTCGCCAACCTGCGCAACGTCACCAACGCGGCCCGCCTGGCCACCCGCACGCTGCTCTGGTTCATGATCACCTCGCTGATCGCGGTCGGCATCGGCCTGGGCCTGGGCCTGCTGACCAACCCCGGCCAGGGCACCAACCTCAAGACCGAGGGCCTCAAGGCGATCGACTCCAAGGGCACCTGGATCGACTTCCTGACCGGGATCTTCCCGACCAACATCGTCGACGCCTTCGTCAAGGTGAACGTGCTGCAGATCGTCTTCATGGCGGTCGTGGTCGGCGCCGCGATCATCAAGCTCGGCACCAAGGCCGAGCCGGTCCTCAAGCTCAGCGAGACCGTGCTGGAGCTGACCCAGACCGCGCTGTGGTGGGTCATCCGGCTCTCCCCGCTCGGCACCCTCGGCCTGATCGGCAAGTCCGTCGCCAAGTACGGCTGGGACCTGCTCAAGCCCTTCGCCACGCTGACCCTCGACATCTACGTCGGCTGCGCCCTGGTGCTGTTCGTCGTCTACTCGCTGGTGCTGCGCTTCGCCGCGGGCCTCAACCCGCTGCACTTCTTCAAGGGCGCCTGGCCCGCCATCCAGCTGGCCTTCGTCTCGCGCTCCTCGGTCGGCACCCTGCCGGTCACCCGCCGCGTCACCGAGCGCCTCGGCGTCCCGAGCGAGTACGCCTCGTTCTCCGTGCCGTTCGGCGCCACCACCAAGATGGACGGCTGCGCCTCGATCTACCCGGCCGTCGCCGCGATCTTCGTCGCCCAGGTCTACAACATCGAGCTGGGCATCAAGGACTACATCCTGATCGCCTTCGTCTCGGTCGTCGGCTCGGCCGCCACCGCGGGCCTCACCGGCGCGATCATCATGCTGACGCTGACCCTGTCCACCCTGGGCCTGCCGCTGGAGGGCGTCGGCCTGCTGCTGGCCATCGACCCGATCCTGGACATGATGCGGACCGCCACCAACGTGGCCGGTCAGGTGGTCGTGCCGGTCGTGGTCGCGGCGCGGGAGCGGATCCTTGACCTGGCCGCCTACAACAACCCCTCCGGGGACCTGTACGAGGAGGACGCGCCGAAGGTCGCGGTTCCGGTCGCCGCCTGACGGTCGGCACGCACGCCGCCCGATCGCCCGCGCGATGCGAAGGGCCCTCCCCGGTGCACGGGGGAGGGCCCTTCGACGTTTCCCTGTTCCCCGCTTGCCCGCTTCCCCGGCTTACCCGGTTCCTCTGGCTTGCCGGGTTCACCGGGAAAAGGCAGGGGGCCCGCCGCGATGGGCAGGCCCCCTTGGGTGCTGCTCTTGTGCTCATGGTGACGGCTGTCGGGAGCCGCCGGCGGACCCGAAGGGTCCCGAGCGATCAGAACATCAGAGGATGGTCAGACGGCGGTGACGTTCTCCGCCTGCGGGCCCTTCGGACCCTGGGTGACGTCGAAGGTGACCGCCTGGTTCTCCTCCAGCGAACGGAAGCCGTTCGCATTGATGGCGGAGTAGTGGACGAAGACGTCGGGGCCGCCGCCCTCCTGGGCGATGAAGCCGAAGCCCTTCTCAGCGTTGAACCACTTGACGGTTCCCTGAGCCATGCCGTTCTCCTTGCGATGCGTGTCGGGGGCCACACCGTGTGGTCCCCGGTCCGCTGCGCTGATCGCCCTGCCTCCGGACGAGTCCGAAGTTTTTCGATATTGCTGAAAAACTACAAAAAGCCCGCGGTTACATGCTCCGCAGGCTTCAAGTACTGCAAGGGGAATCAAACTGCAACTGAGGGCAACGCTAGCATGCGGCCGCTGTGACGACCAGGGGTCACTTGCCCTTCGGACGGCGCGTGTCGTAGGCCCCCGGATCGGGCTGGTTACGGGTGCGGGCAGGCGTGTTGGGGGCGTGCACGAGCCTGCCGGGAGGCGCCCGCGGGCCTGTCCGGAAGCGCCCGCGCGCGTGTCGGGTGGCCGGTGCGAGCCGTCGCGAACTGCAGGCATACGCTGCGGTGAAACGCATGAACAGCGCCGTGGGGAAGCGCACGAACAGCAAGGGAGCGCCGCAGTGGCAGCACCGGACGGACAAACGCGGGAGCCCGAGCACCAGGAGAACACCCCGGTCAGGCCCAGGGTCGGCCACATTCAGTTCCTGAACTGCGTCCCCCTCTACTGGGGCCTCGCCAGGACCGGCAACCTGCTCGACCTCGACCTCACCAAGGACACCCCGGAGAAGCTGAGCGACCAACTCGTCGGCGGCTCCCTCGACATCGGCCCGATCACCTGCGTGGAGTACCTGCGCAACGCCGAGGACCTGCTGGTCCTGCCCGACATCGCGGTCGGCAGCGACGGCCCGGTGATGTCCTGCCTGATCGTGAGCAAGGTGCCGCTCGCCGACCTTGACGGCCGCCGGGTCGCCCTCGGCTCCACCAGCCGCACCTCCGTCCGGCTCGCCCGGCTGCTCCTGGAGGAGCGGGAGGGCGTGCGCCCGGACTACTTCACCTGCCCCCCGGACCTCAGCGCGATGCTCGCCGAGGCCGACGCCGCCGTCCTGATCGGCGACCCGGCCCTGCGCGCCTACCTCGGCCAGGCCGCCGACCTCGGGCTGACCGTCCACGACCTCGGCGAGATGTGGAAGGAGTGGACCGGACTGCCGTTCGTCTTCGCGGTCTGGGCCGTGCGCCGCGAGTTCGCCGAACGCTGCCCCGAGCTCACCGCGGCCGTCCACCGGGCCTTCCTGGAGTCGCGTGACCTCTCACTGGTCGAGGCAGCCAAGGTGGCCGAGCAGGCCGCCCGTTGGGAGACCTTCGACGCGGACGTGCTGGAGCGGTACTTCAGCGAGGCGCTCGACTTCTCGCTCGGCGGGCGGCAGCTCGCCGGGGTCGCCGAGTTCGCCCGGCGGGTCGCCCACGACAGCGGCTTCGCGCCGGACGTGACGGTGCGGCTGCTGGAGCCGGCGGCGCTGCCGGTCGGGCCGTAGAGTCCGTCCCCGAACCGTCGTTCGCGGGAGGGGCCGGCCGGACCAAGGTGGTGGTGCGGCCGGCCCCTTCGCGTGGGTCCGGCGGGCCGGGTCGGGCGGCGGGTCGGGCGTGGGTCGGCGGGCGGGTCGGGCGGCCGGTCGGGCGGTGGGTCGGTCCGGCCCGGTACGGTCTGCTCCCGAGACGCGTCCGGCGGGGTCCCGCGCGGGTGCGGGGGTGGGCGAGGGGAGCGTGCGGGGCATGCGGGCACTGGGATCGGACGATCCGCGCCAGGTGGGCGCCTACCGGCTGTTGCGGCGGCTCGGCTCGGGCGGGATGGGCCGGGTCTACCTCGGCCGGACGGCCGGCGGGCGCACCGTCGCCGTCAAGGTGGTCCGGGCCGAACTCGCGGACGACGCGGAGTTCCGCGCCCGGTTCCGGCAGGAGGTGGCCGCCGCCCGACGGGTCGGTGGCGCCTGGACCGCCCCCGTCCTGGACGCCGACACCGAGGGCGAACAGCCCTGGGTCGCCACCGGCTACGTCGCGGGCCCCGCCCTCGCCGCCGCCGTCCGGGCGCACGGCCCGCTGCCGGAGACCGCCGTCCGCGCCCTCGGGGTCGGACTCGCCGGGGCGCTCGCCCATGTGCACGGGCTCGGCCTGGTGCACCGCGACGTCAAACCGTCCAACGTGCTGCTCACCCTGGACGGCCCGCGGCTGATCGATTTCGGGATCGCCCGGGCCCTGGACGCGACCAGTGGTTTCACCCGTTCGGGTTATGTGGTGGGCTCGCCGGGCTTCATGTCGCCCGAACAGGCGAACGGGCAGCCGTCCGGACCGGCCGGGGACGTCTTCTCGCTCGGCGCCGTCCTGGCCTTCGCCGCCACCGGGGTCCACCCCTTCGGCGAGGACGTCAGCGCGGCCGTCCTGCTCTACCGGGTGCTGCACGAGGAACCGGACGTCACCGGACTGCCCGACGCGCTGCGGGCGGTCGCCCTCGACTGCCTCGCCAAGGACCCGGCCGCCCGGCCCACCCCGCGGCAACTGGCCGCCCGCCTCGACCCGGACGGCGCGGCCGCCGCCCTGCTCGGGCGGGGCGACTGGCTGCCGCCGGCGTTGGCGGCCGGGGTGGGGCGCAGCGCGGTGGAGCTGCTGGACCTCGAGGGGGTACAGGGGGAGGCGCCGCCGTACGCGCCGACGTGGGAGTCGGCCCGGGCGTCGGCTCGGGCGTCGGACCGGGTGTCGGTGCAGGGCGTGGCGTCCGGGTCGGAGCCGGGAGAAGGGGAAGGGGACGGGCCGCTGCCGCTGTGCAGTTACCCGGCCGGGACGGGGGAGGAGCAGGGGCTCGCCCGGCGTCGTCGTCGGCGGGTCGCGGCCGCGGTGGCGGCGGTGCTGGCGGTCGCGGCGCTCGGGGGCGCCGGGTACGCGTGGTACGCGCTGACCGGGCCGTCCGAGCCGGTGGTGTCGGTGCCGACCGTGGGGCCGTCGCCCCTGCCGTCCGTGGACCCGGGCCGGGCCGTCGCCTCGCCGGGGGCCTTCCTGCCGGGTGGGACGCAGGGGGCGTCACCCTCCACGCCGGTGTCCCCGTCCGCGTCGGCGTCCACGGCCGGGTCGGCCCCGCCGACCGGGACGGGCGGGCCGGGGGCGGTGCCCGCGCCGTTCCTGGGCACCTGGAGCGGCGACATGGTCACCGACAAGGGGCTGCCCGGCGGCACCACCACGCTCACCGTCCGCCAAGCGGCGATCGGCCAGGAGGCCACCACCAGCCACAACGGCGTCTCTGGGCTGATCTCGATCAGCTGCGAGGGCGCCTGGACGCTCACGTCGGTCTCCGACACCGAGCTGGTGTTCCGGTCCCGGCTGGTGCGCTCCTCCATCCCCGGCGCCTGCACCGGCGGCTCCAACACGGAGACCCTCAGCCTGCGGTCCGACGGGACGATCCGCTTCACCTCCGCCGACCCGGCGGCCGGGAACCCGGCCGGCACGCTGCGCAGGACCGGCGCGGCGGGCCAGTGAGGCGGGCCGGTGAGACCGGTGGAGGGGCAGTTCAGCGGGCTGACGCGGGCGCCCGAAAGGCCTGGCGTAGGCTGGTTCGGCCGTACCCGAGTTGCACTTGAGAGAGAGAAGGCCGCCAGGTGACCGAGCTCGCAGCGACCACCCTCGATGCGTCCAGCACCGACCTGCAGGCCGTGCTCGACCGGGCCGCCGCCGGCGGCCGGATCACCCCGGAGGAGGCGCTGGAGCTCTACCGCTCGGCGCCGCTGCACGCGCTCGGCTCCGCCGCCGACGCGGTGCGCCGCCGCCGCTACGCGGGTACCGAGCACATCGCGACGTACATCATCGAGCGCAACATCAACTACACCAACGTCTGCGTGACGGCGTGCAAGTTCTGCGCCTTCTACGTGCCGCCGAAGAGCGACAAGGGCTGGTCCCGCGAACTCGACGAGATCCTGCGCCGCTGCGCCGAGACGGTCGAGCTGGGCGGCACCCAGATCATGTTCCAGGGCGGCCACCACCCGGACTACGGCGTCGAGTACTACGAGCGCGCCTTCTCGGCGATCAAGGCCGACTTCCCCCAGCTGGTGATCCACTCGCTGGGCGCCTCCGAGGTCGAGCACATGTCCCGGATCTCGGGCGTCTCCATCGAGGAGGCCATCACCCGGATCCACAAGGCAGGCCTGGACTCCTTCGCCGGCGCCGGCGCCGAGCTGCTCCCGGAGCGGCCGCGCAAGGCGATCGCCCCGCTCAAGGAGTCCGGCGAGCGCTGGCTGGAGATCATGGAGGCCGCGCACGGCCTCGGCGTGGAGTCCACCTCCACCATGCTGATGGGCACCGGCGAGACCAACGCCGAGCGGATCGAGCACCTGCGGATGATCCGCGAGGTGCAGGACCGCACCGGCGGCTTCCGCGCCTTCATCCCGTACACCTACCAGCCGCAGAACAACCACCTCAAGGGCTCGACCCAGGCCACCGTCTTCGAGTACCTGCGGATGATCGCGATCGCCCGCCTGTTCCTCGACAACATCGCCCACATCCAGGGCTCCTGGCTCACCACCGGCAAGGAGGCGGGACAGCTGTCGCTGCACTACGGCGCCGACGACCTGGGCTCCGTGATGCTGGAGGAGAACGTCGTCTCGGCGGCCGGTGCCAAGCACCGCTCCAACCTCACCGAGCTGATCCACCTCATCCGCGCCGCCGACCGCGTCCCGGCGCAGCGCTCCACCACCTACGAGCACCTGCGGGTGCTGGACGACCCGGCCAACGACCCGGTCGACCCCCGGGTGGCCTCGCACATCGCCTCCACGGCGATCGAGGGCGGCACGGCGCACCCCGAGCTCAAGATCCTGGACAACGACTGAGGCCCCGGACGGCCGAGGACCACGGACACCCGAGACCGCTCCGGTCGACGCCGTGCTGACCCTGCACCGGGCCGAGTTCCTGCTGCCCGACCCCGCCGAACCCACCGCCCCGTCCTTCGCCGACGGGGCGGTGGTGGTGCGCGGCGAACTGGTCGAGGCCGTCGGCCCGTACGCGGAGCTGGCGGCGGCCCACCCGTCGGCCCGGGTCCGGGACTGGGGCCGGGCCCTGCTCGCGCCCGGCCTGCGCAACCCCTGCGGGCAGCGGCTGCTGGAGCGGGACTACCACCCGGACCCGCGTGAGGAGATCGGCGTCGAGCCGGTCGTGGACGGGCTGGTCGGCTGCACCGACGAGGCCCGCTACGGGGCCAGTGCGCGGCGCGGCCTTCAGCGGATGCTCGGGTTCGGCGTGACGGCGGTGGCCGGGCCGTTCGCGCGGGCGGCGGTGCGGACGGCGGTGGCGCGCTCGGGGCTGGTGGCGCTGCCGGGGTCGGCGGGGGTCGTGGGGGCAGTGGAGCTGTCGGGGGCGGTGGCGTTGGGCGAGGGGTCGGGGGAGCTGGGCGAAGGGGCGGGCCCGCTGGACCCGTTGGCGGTGCTGCCGCTCGCCCGGGCCGTGCACGGGCGGGTCGCGGCCGGTGGGCGGGCGGACTTCGCGGTGTTCCCGGTGTTTCCGGTGGTGGCGGAGGAGCCGGTGCTGGCGGAGGAGGAGGGCGGGGTCCGGCCGATGGCCGGTGGGTGCCTGGCGACCGTGCTGGCCGGGCGGTTGGTGTACCGGCGGAGGTGACCGCCCGCGGGGGTGGCATGCGGGACGGCCCGCGGGGCGGCTCGCAGTGGTGACGGTCGGCGGGCGGGAGCGGTCGTGAACGGTCGTGAACGGTCCTGAGCTCTCCGGTGTGACGTACTCGTCAGTAGGCGGATTGCCTTGCGGTGCACGGGACTTCCTTCGTGTGCACCCGAACTGCCGCTCCCTCCCAGGGGGGTGATTGTCCCTTCACCGTGACCTGAGGGCCCGCCAGCGGATACGATCCCGGACAGCTCACTCCGTACGCCCACCACACCACCACCCGTGCCCACGGGCGGCGGGGCCGCGTCCCAGGCCCCGGAGGCAAGCCAGGACAGGAACCATGCGAACCGCGACCGTCCCCCCGCCGCGAACCCCGCGGATGGGCCGTGGTTGGTACCTCGCCGCCGTGCTCAGCGCCGTGCTGGCCGTCGGGATGTGCCTGCTCGGTTGGCGCCAGGCCGACCAGGCCGACCGGATCGCGGCCCACCCGGTGAGGGTCGAGGGCGTCGTCACCCAGCTGCCGACCGGCGGCGGCACCTACAGCGCCGTCAGCTACAAGGTCAGCGGCCAGCCGCGCACGGCCGCCGCGCTGCCGCTCGCCGACGGCGCCAAGCTCGGCGACGCCGTCTGCCTCGAACACGCGGCCGACGACCCGGGCGCCGTCCGGATCTGCGGTGACACCTACCCGCAGCCCGTCGGCGTCGGCCTGGCCCGGTTCAGCGTGCCCGTCGCCGTCGTGCTGTTCGTGATCTGCATGCTGCGCATCCGGCGCCACCGGCGGGCCGTCGCCGTCCGCAGCGGGCAGGGCCGGATCGCCGCCAACCTGGCCATGGCGACCGGGGCCCTGGCCGAGGGGATGCCCGCGATAACCCAGGGCAAGCGCTCGCGCCGCCGCCGTCGCGCGGGCGGTCGGCGCGGATCGCACTGAGGCCCCGTTGGTCGGGGCAGCCGTCGCAGGGTGAACAATGGGGGACGTGACCCGAGCCTCCCTGGACAAGCAGCCGCACGAAGTCGCCGCCATGTTCGACGACGTCGCGGCCAAGTACGACCTCACCAACGACGTGCTCTCCCTCGGCCAGGCCCGCGCCTGGCGCCGGGCGGTGGCCGAGGCGGTGGCCGCCGGACCGGGGGACCTCGTGCTCGACCTCGGAGCCGGCACCGGCACCTCCTCGCTGCCCTTCGCCGAGGCCGGGGCCGACGTCGTCCCGTGCGACTTCTCGGTCGGCATGCTCACCGAGGGCAAGCGCCGCCACCCCGAGCTGCCGCTCACCGCCGGCGACGCCACCCGGCTGCCCTTCGCGGACGACACCTTCGACTCGGTGACGATCTCCTTCGCGCTGCGCAACGTCCAGGAGACCGACGCGGCGCTGCGCGAGATGCACCGGGTCACCAAGCCCGGCGGCAAGCTGGTGATCTGCGAGTTCTCCACGCCGACCTGGACGCCGTTCCGGACCGTCTACACCGAGTACCTGATGCGCGCGCTGCCGCCCGTCGCCACCGCCGTCAGCAGCAACCCGGACGCGTACGTGTACCTCGCCGAGTCCATCCGGGTCTGGCCGGACCAGCCCTCGCTGGCCGCCCGGATGCAGGAGAGCGGCTGGTCGAAGGTCGCCTGGCGGAACCTGACCGGCGGGATCGTCGCGCTGCACCGCGGGTACAAGCAGGCGTAGCCGGAGGGAGCGTCTCCGGCAGCGTGAGCGGAACTAGACTGCCGGAGACAAAAGCCGCCATCCCCCCGCCGCAGCTCCAGGAGTGTGTCCACGTGTCCGAGACCGCAGCCGATCTGACGAAGCCGGACAGCACGGTCGAGAGCACCGCCGACGTCATCGTGGTCGGCGCGGGCCCGGCCGGCGCCACCACCGCGTACTACCTCGCCCAGGCCGGACTGGACGTCCTGCTGCTGGAGAAGACCGCCTTCCCGCGCGAGAAGGTCTGCGGAGACGGCCTCACCCCGCGCGCCACCAAGCAGCTGGTGGACATGGGCATCGACGTCTCCACCGAGAACGGCTGGCTGCACAACAAGGGCCTGCGCATCATCGGCGGCGGCGTCCGGCTGGAGCTGGACTGGCCCGAGCTGGCCTCCTTCCCCGACTACGGCCTCGTCCGCAAGCGCGCCGACTTCGACGAACTGCTCGCCCGTCAGGCCGAGAAGGCCGGTGCCAGGCTCTACGAGCGCTGCAACGTCAGCGGCCCGGTCCTGGACGAGCGCACCGGCCGGATCGTCGGCGTCACCGCCAAGCTCGGCGAGGAGAAGCGACCGGTCACCTTCCGCGCCCCGCTGGTCGTCGCCGCCGACGGCAACTCCACCCGGCTCTCCCTCGCCATGGGCCTGCACCGCCGCGAGGACCGCCCGATGGGCGTCGCCTACCGCACCTACTTCAACTCGCCGCGCCACGACGACGACTACCTGGAGTCCTGGCTGGAGCTGTGGGACACCCGCGGCAGCCAGCGCAAGCTGCTGCCCGGCTACGGCTGGGTCTTCGGCATGGGCGACGGCACCTCCAACGTCGGCCTCGGCATCCTCAACTCCTCGCCCGCCTTCGGCGAACTCGACTGGCGCGAGGTGCTCAAGGCCTGGTGCGCGAGCATGCCCGCCGAGTGGGGCTACACCCCCGAGAACATGACCGAGCCGATCCGCGGCGCCGCCCTGCCGATGGCCTTCAACCGGCAGCCGCACTACACCTGCGGCCTGCTGCTGGTCGGCGACGCGGGCGGCATGGTCAACCCGTTCAACGGCGAGGGCATCGCCTACGCGATGGAATCCGGCCAGATCGCCGCCGGCGTCATCGTGCAGGCCCACGCCCGCGTCACCGAGGGCGGCCGCGAGCGCGCCCTGCAGGCCTACCCGCGCATCCTCAAGGACGTGTACGGCGGCTACTACACGCTCGGCCGCGCCTTCGTGAAGCTCATCGGCAACCCCAAGGTGATGCAGCTCGCCGCCCAGCACGGCCTGCCGCGACCGCTTTTGATGCGCTTCACCCTCAAGCTGCTCGCCAACCTCACCGACCCGCAGGGCGGCGACGCCATGGACCGCGTGATCAACGGGCTGGCGAGGGTCGCGCCGAACGCCTGAGGCGAAGGGAAGGGGTGCCTGGGGCGCGGGGGCGCTGGGGGTGCCTGGGGCGCCGGGGGCGGAGGGTGCCTGGGGCGCTGGGGGGCTGGTCAGGGCGACTTCGGTGTCGTCTGCTGCTTCGTCGTCCCCTGCGCGGCAGAATCCTGCTCTGCCGCATCCTGCTCCGCCGTGTCCTGCTCTGCCGTGTCCTGCTCCGCGGTGTCACGGGAGGCGGCGGAGCGCTGTTCGACGTAGGCGAGGCGCTCGTCGAACACCCGGGCCGCGTCGGGGGTGAGCGTCCGCAGGGCGACGAGGGCACTGAACACGACGTCGCAGAGCTCGTGCTGGACGTCCTCCCAGGTGTGGGTGACGCCCTTGCGCGGGTTCTGACCGGTCGCGCCGATCACCGCGGCGCCGACCTCGCCGATCTCCTCGGAGAGCTTGAGCAGCCGCAGCAGGCGCTCCTCCTGCGGCGACTGGGTGCTCTGCTGGTCCAGCCACGCGACCAGGTGGTCGACGCTCTCCCAGATCCGGCTGTCCATGCGGTGCTGCTCCCCTGCGGTGTCGTTGGTGCTGCCACCGTACGGGAGCGGCAAGGGGGGCGGGCCGGACCGCTGCGCGCCGGCCCGGTGCGGCCCGGCCCACCCCAGGTGATCGCCTGCCCGGCCGGTGGATCAGCGCTTGCTGATCTTCACGTGGCGGATGTTCACGGGGACGTTCGGGAATCCGTCGCCCGGGCTGTTCTGGTCGTCCTCGCCGGCGGCGGCGATCTTCTGCAGGACGTCCAGACCGGCCGTCACCCGGCCGAACGGGGTGTAGGCGGGGGAAAGCTTGGTGTCCTTCCAGACGATGAAGAACTGGCTTCCGTTGGTGTTCGGACCGGCGTTGGCCATGGCCACGGTGCCGGCCGGGTAGGTGGCGCCGGTCAGGTTCTCGTCCGGGAAGGAGTAGCCCGGACCGCCGCTGCCCGTCCCGGTCGGGTCGCCGCACTGCAACACGTAGATCCGCTGGGTGGTGAGCCGGTGGCAGTGGCTACGGTCGAAGTAGTCGTGCTCGGCGAGGAAGCGGAACGAGAAGGTGGTGCAGGGCGCCTTGTCGGTCAGCGCCTCGAAGGTGATCGGGCCCTGGTTGGTGCGCAGGGTCGCCTGGTAGGGGCGGGCCGCCTTCGCGGCGTCGAAGACCGGGATGCCCTTGAAGTTGTCGGCCGGGACGGCGGGTGTGTAGGTGCAGGCCGCGCTCGGGGCGGGGGTGGCGCCGGAGGGGGCCGCGACGGCCGTGCCGGTGCTCGCCGCGAGCGGGAGGACGGTGGCGGCGGCGACCAGCGCCCAGTGCTTCCGCTTCACGTGACGGGCCTTCCGTGGGGTGGTGGACGGCGTGCTTGTCATGGAGGAATCATCCACGGCCGGGTGGGTCTTCGGTAGGGGGTGGGGCGGCTGGGGCTCCTTCGGCTGTCGGCGGTGATGTGAAGTCAGTTCTCTTTCGGGATAGGCGTGAACAGTCCGGCTCGGGCGGCGAGGGCGGCGGCGTCGGCGGCCCGTTCGGCGGTGCGGGCGTCCAGCGGTTCGCCGGTGACGAACAGCCGGTAGTAGAGCGGGGCGGTGGCGGCCCGGACCACCTCGACGCCGTCCGTCCCGGCGGGAAGGTCGCCGCGTCCAACGGCCCGTTCGGCGACCTCGGCGGCCTGGCGGTGGCGGGCCGCGAAGAACTCGCGCAGGGCGGCCGCGCCGACGTCGGAGCGCTGGGCGGCGGAGATCAGCGCGGTGGGCGTGGGGCCCTGCTCCGGGTCGGTGAAGACGCTGAACACCTCCTGGGTGATTCGGCGGAGATCCTCTTGCAGGTCTCCGGTGTCGGGTAGTGGCCAGGGCTGGTCGGCGGAGGCGGTCAGTGCGTCGGCGATCAGGCCGTCCACTCCGCCCCACCGTCGGTAGAGGGTCGCCTTGTGGACGCCGGACCGTGCCGCGACCGCCTCGGCGGTGAGGCCGTCGTACCCCTTCTCGGTGACCTCGGCGAGCGTGGCGGCGACCACGTCCGCGCGGACCCGGGCGCTGCGCCCGCCCGGGCGTGGGGTGGGTGTGCGGGACGGCTGCCGGGCGGGGGTGCTGGACTCGCTCAAAGTCGACTCCTGTCGCATTAAGGCTTGCTGCGGGGTGGTGGTCGTGCCATGCTCATCGTAATGCGACTCAAGTCGCATTACGAGAGGAGCCTGTGTGACCACCCGTGCCGTCCCCGACCCGACCGCCCTCCACCCGCTCGCCGGCCACGACCGAGTGGTCCTGCTGCGCCCGCTCGTCACCGACCCGAGGATCGAGGTCGGCGAGTACACGTACTTCGACGACCCCGACGGAGCCACCCGCTTCGAGGAACGCAACGTCCTCTACGCCTACGGCCCCGAACGGCTGGTGATCGGCAAGTACTGCGCGATCGCCACCGGCACCCGCTTCCTGATGGCCGGGGCCGCCCACCCGACCATCGGCGTCTCCACCTTCCCCTTCACGATGTTCGGTGGCAGCTGGACCGAGCAGACCCTCGACATCGTCACGGGCCTGCCCAGCCGCGGCGACACCGTGGTCGGCAACGACGTCTGGTTCGGCTTCGGCGCCACCGTCCTGCCGGGCGTCCGGATCGGCGACGGAGCGATCATCGCGGCCGGTGCGGTGGTCACCGCCGACGTCGAGCCCTACACGATCGTCGGCGGCAACCCCGCCCGTCCGATCCGACGCCGCTTCGACGACGCCGACATCGAACGCCTCCTCCGGGCCGCCTGGTGGGACTGGCCGGCCGAGCTCGTCACCGAGCACGTCCGCGCCATCATGTCCGGTACCCCAGCCGACATCGAGGACATCGCCGAGACGAACGGTCTGCTCGCCTCCTGACCCGCCGGCGCCCGGCAGGGGCATTGATCACCGGCGGCCCGGTGCGCGAAGATGGCGCCCCCTTGCTCCACCCCTCGCCCCGTCCCCCGCTGAGCCACACGCCCAGCTCCCGGGTCCGTCCGACGCCGTACGGTCCTCGCACCCGCCGGTTCCGTTCGTACGGAGGGATCCTCCTCATGTGTGCCTCCCTGTCCTCGTCCTCGTCCTCATCGGGCCTTCGTGATCTGCCGGTCCTGCTCGTGGCAGTGGTGTGGGGGTCGAGCTTCCTCGCCGTCCAGCGAGTGGCCGACCCGGAGACGGTCGTGGCGATGCTCGTCCTGCGCTTCGGGCTGGTGCTGCCGCTGCTCGGGGTGGTCGCCCGGCGCTCACTGCGGAAGCTGAGCCGCGCCGAATGGCTCGGCGGCGCCGCGCTGGGCCTGGTCCTCAGCGGGATCTTCCTGCTGGAGACCTACGGCGCCGTGCACACCTCCGCGACCAATGCCGGGCTGATCATCAGCCTCGCGATGGTGCTCACCCCGCTCGGCGAGAGCGCCCTCGGCCGGACCGCGCCGCCGCGGGCCTTCCTCGCGGCCGCCGGGCTGGCCGTCCTCGGCGTAGCACTGCTCACCGGCGACGGCGGGCTGCGCCCTCCGACCCTCGGTGACCTGTTGGTGCTGGCCGCCGCCCTCGTCCGCTCGGCGTACGTCCTGGCGATGGCCCGCACCCGGGCCGTCCGCGACACCGACATGCTCGCCGTCACCTGGGTCCAACTCGCCTCGGCCACCGCAGTGTTCTCCGTGGTCGCGCTGTCCGTCGGGCCCGCACCCTGGACCGTCGCCCGCTCGTACGGGGCTGGCCAATGGGCCTGGCTGCTGCATCTGTCCCTGTTCTGCACCCTGTTCGCCTTCTTCGTCCAGATGTGGGCCGTCCGGGCCACCTCGCCGTCCCGGGTGAGCCTGCTGCTCGGCACCGAACCGCTGTGGGCCGCCGTCTTCGGCCTCACCGTGGCCGGGAACCGGATGGGCCCGCTCGCCCTGCTCGGCGGAGCCCTGGTGCTGATCGCGACCGAGTGGGGGCGGCGGACCGCACCTGCGCCGCGCCCGGCCGCGAACGCGGGCGAGAGCGCACCCGAGGCGGAGGAGCCGAGCCCGGAGCCGGCCCCGGTCTGATCCGTGGCCCTCGTCACCGGCGCCGCCACAGAGCCCGACGGGCGTAGTCGATGGTGACCGCGCCCAGCAGCGGGCCCCAGGCGACCAGGGGCAGGTAGGCGAGAGTCATCACCACGGCGCCGAGGCCGTGTGGCGAATCCACCTCGGCCAGGTTCCGGGCCCAGCCGCCGAACAGGGCGAACAGCCCCAGCCCGGTCAGCACGAGCGCGCCCAACAAGGCCGGAACGACGGCGAACATGGGGCGCACCCGTCGGCCGGCTATCAGCGGGATCCAGCGCGGAACCACCTGCCCCCAGGGCCGGACCAGGCCCAGGGTCAGGAACGCCAGCCCCTCCGCCAGCGCACTCAGCGCCACGCAGTAGACCGTGCCCCAGCCCGGCTGGTGCTCCGCGTACGCCGCGGCCGTCGCCCCACTGAACCCGAGCGGGACGCCGAAGCCGAAGACGACCCGCCACAGCCCCGAGGGAACCGTGCTGAGCGCGGCGGCCGTGGCGGCGATCCGGGCCCAGCGCGGGGCGGGCGGGACGTCCCGGTCGACCGCGTTGACCGGGGCCATCCGGTGGTCGGATACGCGGGCATTGATCACGAGCTTCGACATGGCGGTGCACTCCCTTCGGCTCCGGCCCCGTGGCCGGTGCGATGACTCAAGACTGGCGGCCGGGACGGACTGGCGGCAGATGCCGATCGGGCTGTTCCTCCTGCTCAACTGCCCTTTGAAATGTGCCGATCGGCACAGGTGCGCCGCCCCTCCCGCGCCGTAATGTGACGGCAGTCGAAGAGTCGAGGAGAGGTGATGACGATGACTCAGATCCTGTCCGGGGTCGTCCTGGTCCTAACACTGCCCGCCTGGTCGGCGCGGGGCCGCCGTGGCACGGCAGCCGTGACCTTGGCGCTCGGGGTGTCCTCGGTGGTGGTCACGGCCGCCGTCTGGATCCTCGGCCGCTGGGCGGAGGGCGACCGCTGGGCCGGACTGCTCGGCCTGGTCGAACTGGCCGTCCTGCTGCTCTCGGTGGTCATCACCCTGCGCGCCGAGGACGGCCCGCGGTGCGCGCTGGCGGCCTGGACGGCGTGCGGAGCGGTCGCCCTCTGGCTGACCAGGTTCGCGTTCGTCGAAGGGCCTGGGGACGTCCTCACGATCTTCGGCTTCGGCTCGGCGCTCTCCCTGCCGGCCGTCCTGATCGGGCTCTACCTGAGGGGTCTGGACGAGGGGCGCGCCAAGGCGGTGGTCGAGGCCAGGCGGGCCCAGCGGCTCGAACTGGCCCACGACCTCCACGACTTCGTGGCGCACGACGTCAGCGGCATGGTGGCCCAGGCCCAGGCCGGCGCCTACCTGGCCTCGGTCGACCCGGCCCGAGCGGTGGCCATGTTCGAACGGATAGAGCAGGCCGGGCAGCGGGCCCTGGCATCGCTGGACCGGACGGTCCAGCTGCTGCGCACGGAGGAGGGGACCGGGCGCGGCCCACAGCCGGGGCTGTCGGAACTCGCGGAGGTGGCCGAGCGGTTCACCGCCGCGGGCGGCGCGGAGGTCCGGCTGGAACTGCCGGAGCAGCCGGTTCCGAGGGAGCTGGGCGGGACGGTCCACCGGATCGTCGTCGAGGCGCTGACCAATGTCCGACGGCACGCCCAGGGCGCCGCACGGGTCGACGTCCGGGCACGCCGTGTCGGCGAGTGGCTCGAGCTGACCGTGACGAACGACGGTCGGTCGACGGGGGCGGCCAGTCGGCCCCGTCGCGGCGGTGGCAGCGGACTGCCCGGTCTGGCCGCGCGGGTGGAGGCACTCGGCGGCACCTTCGAGGCGGGAGCGCATGAGCGGGAGGCCTGGTGCGTGACGGCGAGGCTGCCGCTGGCAGGGCGGGAGGAACCGGAGCGGTCGGAGACTCCGACGAGGACGAGTGCGGGTGCAGGGGAGAAGAGCGGATGAGCAGCAGCGCAAAGCCGATCCGGGTCCTGGTCGCGGATGACCAGGCGGACATCCGCAGTGCGTTCAGGATGATCCTGGACGCCCAGCCGGACATGACGGTGGTGGCCGAGGCCGCGGACGGTGCCGGGGCGGTACAGGAGGCTAAGAGGCTGCGGCCGGACGTGGTGCTCGCGGACATCCGGATGCCGAAGCTCGACGGTCTGGAGGTCACGCGGCAACTCGCCGGTCAGTGCAAGGTGATCGTGGTGACCACCTTCGACCTGGACGAGTACGTGCACACGGCCTTGCGGCACGGCGCGGCGGGCTTCTTGCTCAAGCGTTCGGGGCCGGTTCTGCTGATCGAGGCGGTCAGAGCGGCGATGGCCGGTGACGCGTTGATCAGTCCGCAGGTCACTGTGCGGTTGTTGCAGCACATGACGCTGCCGGGGGCCGCCCCGATGCCTGGGTCCGCGGGTGGAGCAGGCCTGCTGGGTCCGTTGATAGCCGGCCCGGTGGAAGAACTGACCGAGAGGGAAAAGGAGATCGCTGAGCTGGTGGCCGATGGAGCGACCAACGCCGAGATCGGCGCCGGGCTCTTCATCTCACCGGGAACCGTGAAGAACCACCTCGCCAACATCCAGCGCAAGCTCGGTGCCCGTAACCGGGTGGGCATCGCGGCCTGGGTGTGGGAGCAGGCAGTCGGCAACCGGTAGCCGGCCCCTGGCCCGAAGGGCGAGAGCGGAACGACGGAGGCGGCCTGCGCCAGAGCGTGGCCCGAGAGCGAGAGGGAGGCAGGGCAGAGGAGGAGGCGGGCCGAGGGATCCGAGGGCCGCAGCGGAACGTTGGGCCTGCCCTATACGGGAGGCGGCGCCGCGAGGGCGGCGGGTGAAGCGGAGGCGGAGGAGGCGGAGGGCAGGCCCCCAGGGGCCCACAGGCTGCCAGGGCTGCGAGCGCGCAGCAGCCCCGCGCTGGGACCGGCCGGCCCAGCGCAGGTGACACCGGCAGCTGGTGGGCAACCCTGGCGCGGGCGGCGGGCGGCGGGCGGCGGGCGGCGGGCGGCGGGCGGCGGGCGGCGGGAGGGGGAGGGGGAGGGGGAGGGGGAGGGGGAGGGGGAGGGGGAGGCCCCCACGACAACATCGCGCGCTTGTGAACAAAGGGTCAAGCAAGCGTTCCTCCCCCCACCACCCCTCCGAGTGAGCCGCTATAACACGTCAACATGACGCTCCGAAATTTGCTATCCCCGGAGCATAGTTGATATAGGAATGCGCCTCTGACCAGCCGCTTCCAAGATAAATGCGACTACTTGTGACCATTTGACTCCTTTGCGTTGACAACTCTGGGCATGTTCACATTCGCCACCATTCACATGGTGTCGTAGATCACAAAGATGACGATGAACTGCGTGTCGCAGATCACAAGCCACCGGGCATAGGATGCGCTCGTTCCAGGCTTTGTGAACTGCCTCACATGAGGTGGATCTCGGGAACTGGAACGCGGGTTCACCTCAGCGTGACCCGCCGGTTCCGATCTGCAGTCAAGGACGACTGGACGGAGGGAGCGGGGGCTATGAATGCCTACGCGCCGATCCTCGTACTCGGTGCCATCGCGGCGGCGTTCGCGGTCGGTTCCGTCGTGATGGCCTCACTCACCGGCCCCAAGCGCTACAACCGGGCCAAGTTGGAGGCGTACGAGTGCGGCATCGAGCCGACCCCGCAGCCCGTGGGCGGCGGTCGGTTCCCGATCAAGTACTACCTGACGGCGATGCTCTTCATCGTCTTCGACATCGAGATCGTCTTCCTCTACCCCTGGGCGGTGACCTTCGACTCCCTGGGGCTCTTCGGGTTGGTCGAGATGCTCCTGTTCATCGCCACCGTCTTCGTCGCGTACGCCTACGTCTGGCGGCGCGGCGGCCTGGAGTGGGACTGAGGCAGGGGTGGCGCCGCCGCCCTTGTGAACGAGCGGACAAGCTCGGACGGGCCGGACGTTCCCCCGGACGCTCCGCGGGCGCATCGCCGGACGTACCAGAGGACTTGAGGGCATTGAGAGGGATCTGATGGGAATCGAGGAGAAGCTGCCGAGCGGCTTTCTGCTCACGACCGTGGAGACGGCCGCCGGCTGGGTGCGCAAGGCGTCACTCTTCCCGGCCACCTTCGGTCTGGCCTGCTGCGCGATCGAGATGATGACCACCGGTGCCGGCCGCTACGACCTGGCCCGGTTCGGGATGGAGGTCTTCCGGGGCTCCCCCCGGCAGGCCGATCTGATGATCGTGGCGGGCCGGGTGAGTCAGAAGATGGCCCCGGTGCTGCGCCAGGTGTACGACCAGATGCCCAATCCGAAGTGGGTCATCTCGATGGGCGTCTGCGCCTCCTCCGGCGGGATGTTCAACAACTACGCGATCGTGCAGGGCGTCGACCACATCGTCCCGGTGGACATCTACCTGCCCGGTTGCCCGCCCCGCCCGGAGATGCTGATGGACGCCATCCTGAAGCTGCACGACAAGATCCAGCACGAGCCGCTGGGCGTGAACCGGCGCCGCGCCGAGGAGTTGGGCGAGGCCCTGGCCCTCAAGGCGACCCCGATCAGCGAGATGCGGGGGCAGCTGCGATGACCGAGCAGGTACCCGAGACCCGCCGCGAGCAGCCGCCCCGGGAGATCCCGGTCGAGGTGGTCGGCCGCCGGCAGGGCATGTTCGGCGCCGACGGCACCGGCGACACCTCCGGCTTCGGCCGTCTGGCCGCCCCGATCGTGCTGCCCGGCCCGAGCGAACGCCCGTACGGCGGCTGGTTCGACGAGGTCGCCGACGAGTTCGAGGGCGCGCTGGAGGAGCAGGGCCTGGACCCGGCCGAGGTGATCGAGAAGACCGTGGTCGACCGCGGCGAGCTCACCTTCCACCTGGACCGCACCCACCTGTTGAGGGCGGTGCGCATCCTGCGCGACGACCCGGCGCTGCGCTTCGAGCTGTGCCTGGGCGTGAGCGGGGTGCACTACCCGGGCGACCGGGGCCGCGAGCTGCACGCGGTCTACCACCTGCGTTCGATCACCCACGGCCGGCTGATCAGGGTGGAGGTCACCGCCCCGGACGCCGACCCGCGGATCCCCTCCGTGGTGAGCGTCTACCCGACCAACGACTGGCACGAGCGCGAGGCCTACGACTTCTTCGGCCTGGTCTTCGACGGCCACCCGGCGCTCACCCGGATCATGATGCCGGACGACTGGCTGGGCCACCCGCAGCGCAAGGACTACCCGCTTGGCGGCATCCCCGTCGAGTACAAGGGCGCCCAGATCCCGGCTCCCGACCAGCGGAGGTCGTACAGCTGATGAGTACTCAGCACTACGAGGAAGCAGACGCCCGCGACACCACCGAGGGCCGGGTCTTCACCGTCACCGGCGGCGACTGGGGCGAGGTGGTCGAGGCGGTCGGCCGGGCCGACGACGAACGCATCATCGTCAACATGGGCCCGCAGCACCCGTCCACCCATGGCGTGCTGCGGCTGATCCTGGAGATCGACGGCGAGACGGTGAAGGAGGCCCGCTGCGGCATCGGCTACCTCCACACCGGCATCGAGAAGAACATGGAGTTCCGCAGCTGGGTCCAGGGCACCACGTTCGTGACCCGCATGGACTACCTGACCCCGCTGTTCAACGAGACCGCCTACTGCCTGGCGGTCGAGAAGCTGCTCGGCATCACCGACGACGTCCCGGACCGGGCCAGCGTCATCCGGGTGATGATGATGGAGCTCAACCGGATCGCCTCGCACCTGGTCTGTCTGGCCACCGGTGGCATGGAGATCGGCTCCACCACCCTGATGATCTACGGCTTCCGGGACCGCGAGCTGATCCTGGACGTCTTCGAGCTGGTCACCGGCCTGCGCATGAACCACGCGTACGTCCGCCCCGGCGGGCTGGCCCAGGACCTGCCGCCCGGCGCCGTCGACCAGATCCGCGAGGCGGTCCGCACCTTCCGCTCCCGGATGCACGAGTACGACAAACTTGCCACCGGCAACCCGGTGTTCAAGGCCCGGCTGGTCGACGTCGGCTTCCTGGACCTGGCCGGCTGCCTGGCCCTGGGCGCCACCGGCCCGATCCTGCGCGCCACCGGCCTGCCGCACGACCTGCGCAAGACCGATCCGTACTGCGGCTACCAGGACTACGACTTCGAGGTCGCGGTCGCCGACACCGCCGACTCCTACGGCCGGTTCCTGATCCGGCTGGAGGAGATGAAGCAGTCCTTGCGGATCGTCGAGCAGTGCCTGGACCGGTTGCGCCCGGGCCCGGTCATGGTGGCCGACAAGAAGATCGCCTGGCCGGCCCAACTGGCCGTCGGCCCGGACGGGATGGGCAATTCGCTCGACCACATCCGCAAGATCATGGGCAGCTCGATGGAGGCCCTGATCCACCACTTCAAGCTGGTCACCGAGGGCTTCCGGGTCCCGGTCGGCCAGGCGTACACGGCGGTCGAGTCGCCCAAGGGCGAGCTGGGCGTGCACGTGGTCAGCGACGGCGGGACGCGCCCGTACCGGGTGCACTTCCGGGACCCGTCGTTCACCAATCTGCAGACGATGGCGGCGATGTGCGAGGGCGGCCAGGTGGCCGACGTGATCGTCGCGGTGGCCGGGATCGACCCGGTGATGGGAGGCGTGGACCGGTGACCGACGTCGAACTGGGACTGCCGGCGATGCCGGCCCCGCCGTACCCGGAGGAGGTGCGCTCCCGGCTGGCCGCCGACGCCGCCGAGCTGATCGGCCGCTACCCGCAGGCCCGCTCGGCGCTGCTGCCGCTGCTGCACCTGGTGCAGGCCGAGGAGGGCTTCGTCAGCGCGACCGGGATCCGGTTCTGCGCCGAGCAGTTGGAGCTCACCACGGCCGAGGTCACCGCCGTCGCCACCTTCTACACGATGTACCGGCGGCGCCCGGCCGGGAGGTACCACGTCGGGGTCTGCACCAACACCCTGTGCGCGGTGCTCGGCGGGGACCGGATCTTCGCCGACCTCCAGGAGCACCTGGGCATCGGCAACAACGAGACCACCGAGGACGGTGAGATCTCGATCGAGCACATCGAGTGCAACGCCGCCTGCGACTACGCCCCCGTGGTGATGGTCAACTGGGAGTTCTTCGACGACCAGACCCCGCAGAGCGCCCGCCGGCTGGTCGACGACCTGCGGGCCGGCCGCGAGGTGCGGCCCACCCGCGGTGCCCGGCTGTGCGGTTTCAAGGAGACCGCCCGGATCCTGGCCGGCTTCCCGGACGAGCGTCCGGGTGCCAACGACGAGTCCGGCGCCGGCGGCGCCCCCTCGCTGGCCGGGCTGCGGCTGGCGCGCGGCGAGGCCCTGCCGGGTACCGCCGGCACCAAGGTGGTCTCCCCCCGTCACGAGGCCCCCCGCCACGGGGAGCCGGGCCACGGGGAGCCGGGCCACGGGGAGCCGAGCCACGAAGGCAAGGCCGACGGCCAGGAAGGGACCGAAGCGTGATGACCTCCGCCGAGCCGGCCGAGAAGCTGCTCACCCCCGTCCTGTCCGACCCCTGGGACGACAGCCGCCCCTGGACCCTCGCCACCTACCGCCGCCACCACGGCTACGAGGGCCTCGAGGCGGCCCTCGCGATGCCCCCGGATGACGTGATCGCCCTGGTCAAGGACTCCGGTCTGCGCGGTCGCGGCGGCGCCGGCTTCCCCACCGGGATGAAGTGGCAGTTCATCCCGCAGAACGACGGCAAGCCGCACTACCTGGTGGTCAACGCGGACGAGTCCGAGCCGGGCACCTGCAAGGACATCCCGCTGCTGTTCGCCAACCCGCACTCGCTCATCGAGGGCATGATCATCGCGTCCTACGCGATCCGCTGCGACCACGCCTTCGTCTACCTGCGCGGCGAGGTCGTCCCGGTGCTGCGCCGGCTGCACGCCGCGGTCGCCGAGGCGTACGCGGCGGGACTGCTCGGCCGGGACATCCTCGGCTCGGGCGTGAACCTGGACATCACCGTCCACGCCGGCGCCGGCGCCTACATCTGCGGCGAGGAGACGGCCCTGCTGGACTCGCTGGAGGGCCGGCGCGGTCAGCCGAGGCTGCGCCCGCCGTTCCCGGCGATCGCCGGCCTGTACGCCTGCCCGACCGTGGTCAACAACGTCGAGTCGATCGCCTCGGTGCCGCCGATCCTGGCCCGCGGCAAGGAGTGGTTCAAGGGCCTGGGCACCGAGAAGTCCCCGGGCTTCACGCTGTACTCGCTGTCCGGCCACGTCACCAACCCCGGCCAGTACGAGGCCCCGCTCGGCATCACGCTGCGCCAGCTGCTGGACCTCTCCGGTGGTGTCCGGGCCGGGCACCGGTTGAAGTTCTGGACCCCGGGCGGCTCCTCCACCCCGATGTTCACCGACGAGCACCTCGACGTCCCGCTGGACTACGAGGGCGTCGGCGCGGCGGGTTCGATGCTCGGCACCAAGGCGCTGCAGGTCTTCGACGAGACCACCTGCGTGGTGCGGGCGGTGACCCGCTGGACGGAGTTCTACGCCCACGAGTCCTGCGGCAAGTGCACCCCCTGCCGGGAGGGCACCTACTGGCTGGTCCAGCTGTTGAAGCGGATCGAGGCGGGTGAGGGCGTCGAGGGGGACCTGGAGAAGCTCCTCGACATCGCCGACAACATCAACGGCAAGTCCTTCTGCGCGCTGGGCGACGGCGCGGCGAGCCCGATCGTCTCCTCGCTCCAGCACTTCCGGGCCGAGTACGAGCGGCACCTGGCCGAGCGCCGCTGCCCGTTCGACCCGGCCGCCTCCACCGTCTGGGCCGACGGCCCCCGCCCCGGCCACCAGTCCGCCACCGAGAGGGAGGTGCACGCGTGACGATCACCGAGCCGGCCGCCTCCACGAACGACGGAGCCGCCGTCGAACTGGTCACGCTCACCATCGACGGCGTCGAAGTGAAGGTCCCCAAGGGCACCTTGGTGATCCGGGCCGCCGAGACCATCGGTACCCAGATCCCGCGCTTCTGCGACCATCCGCTGCTGGATCCGGCCGGCGCCTGCCGGCAGTGCATCGTGGAGGTCGAGGGCCAGCGCAAGCCGGTCGCCTCCTGCACGATCCCGGTCGCCGAGGGCATGGTGGTGCGCACCCAGCTGAGTTCGCCGGTGGCCGAGAAGGCGCAGCGCGGCGTGATGGAGCTGCTGCTGATCAACCACCCGCTGGACTGCCCGGTCTGCGACAAGGGCGGCGAGTGCCCCTTGCAGAACCAGGCGATGAGCAGCGGCGCCGCGGACTCCCGGTTCGAGGGGATGAAGCGCACCTACGCGAAGCCGCTGCCGATCAGCAGCCAGGTGCTGCTGGACCGGGAGCGCTGCGTGCTGTGCGCGCGCTGCACCCGGTTCTCGCAGCAGATCGCCGGGGACCCGTTCATCGACCTGGTGGAGCGCGGGGCGCTGCAGCAGGTGGGCACGGGGGAGGGGGACGACTTCGAGTCGTACTTCTCCGGGAACACCATCCAGATCTGTCCGGTGGGTGCGCTGACCTCGGCGGCTTATCGTTTCCGCTCGCGCCCGTTCGACCTGGTGTCCTCGCCGAGCGTGTGCGAGCACTGCTCGGCGGGTTGCGCGCAGCGCACCGATCACCGGCGGGGCAAGGTGCTGCGCCGGCTGGCGGGCGAGGACCCGGCGGTGAACGAGGAGTGGAACTGCGACAAGGGCCGTTTCGCGTTCCGTTACGCCCAGCAGCGGGACCGGTTGACGACCCCGCTGGTGCGGGTGGACGGCGAGCTGGTGCCGGTCTCCTGGCCGGAGGCGTTGCGGCGGGCCGCGGAGGGCCTGCGCGGGGCGCGTACGGGTGTGCTGGCGGGCGGCCGGGTGACGGTGGAGGACGCGTACGCGTACGCGAAGTTCGCCCGGGTGGTGCTGGGCACCAACGACGTGGACTTCCGGGCCCGCCCGCACAGCGGTGAGGAGGCGGACTTCCTGGCCGCGGCGGTCGCCGGGCGCGGGGTGGACGTGGACGGTTCGGGCGTCGACTACGCGGGGCTGGAGCAGGCTCCGGCGGTGCTGCTGGCGGGGTTCGAGCCGGAGGAGGAGTCGCCGATCGTCTTCCTGCGGCTGCGCAAGGCGTCCCGGGGCAACGGCGTCAAGGTGTTCTCGGTGGCGTCGTTCGCCTCCCGGGGGCTGGCGAAGCTGCGCGGGGCGCTGCTGCCGGCGGCGCCGGGGACGGAGCCGGAGTGGTTCGCGGCGCTGGCGGCGGACGAGCCGTTGAACGACGAGGCCGGGCGGGCGGCCGAGCTGTTGCGCCGGCCGGGTGCGGTGATCCTGGCGGGTGAGCGGCTGGCGTCGGTGCCGGGCGCGTTGACGGCGGTGCTGCGGTTGGCGCACGCGACCGGGGCGGCGCTGGCCTGGGTGCCGCGCCGGGCCGGGGAGCGCGGGGCGGTGGAGGCGGGTGCGCTGCCGGGTCTGCTGCCGGGCGGCCGTCCGGTGGCGGCCGAGGCGGCGCGGGCGGAGGCGGCCGCGGTGTGGGGGGTGGCGGAGCTGCCGTCGCGTCCGGGCCGGGACACCGGCCAGATCCTGACCGCGGCGGCGCGGGGCGATCTGGAGGCGCTGCTGGTCGGCGGGGTGGATCCGGACGACCTGCCGGATCCGGCGTTGGCCGGGGAGGCCCTGGCGGCGGTGCCGTTCGTGGTGTCGTTGGAGCTGCGGCCGTCGGCGGTGACCGAGCGGGCCGACGTAGTGCTGCCGGTGGCGGCGGTGGCGGAGAAGGCGGGGACGTTCCTGGACTGGGAGGGCCGGGTGCGGATGTTCGAGGCCGCGCTCAAGCCGGACCAGCAGATGGGCCGTCACCTCCAGTCGGACCTGCGGGTGCTGGCGATGCTGGCGGACGCGCTGGGGCACCGGCTGGGCCTGGCGGACGTGCGGGCGGCCCGGCTGGAGCTGGACCGCTTCGGGCCGTGGCGGGGTGACCGCGCGGCGGATCCGGCGGCGCACCCGGGTGTGCTGCCGCGTCCGGCCACCGGTCAGGCGGTGCTGGCGGGTTGGCGGCTGCTGCTGGACGGGGGCTCGTTGCAGGACGGGGATCCGCATCTGGCGGGGACGCGGCACCGGGCGGTGGCCCGGGTGTCGTCGGCGACGGCGAAGGAGGTCGGCGCGGACGCCGCGGGTGCGCTGCGGCTGACCGGGCCGGCGGGTTCGCTGGTCCTGCCGCTGGAGGTGACCGAGTCGGTCCCGGACCGGACGGTCTGGGTCCCGCTCAACTCCACGCCGGGCGGCGCGCACCGCGCGCTCGGCACCACCGTCGGCCATCTGGTGACGATCGCCGCGGCCGAGCTCGCGCCGGTCGCCGTCGAGGGCGGGGCCCGGGAAGGGGAGGTCCGATGACGACTCCGCAGCCGTACGAGACGCTCCACTTCTTCGGCCAGGACCCGTGGTGGCTGGTGCTGTTGAAGGCGGTGTTCTGTTTCGCCTTCCTGGTGCTGACGGTGCTGGTGGCGATCGTCTGGGAGCGCAAGGTGGTGGCCTGGATGCAGTTGCGCATCGGGCCGAACCGGCACGGGCCGTGGGGTCTGCTGCAGTCGCTGGCGGACGGGGTGAAGCTGGCGCTCAAGGAGGACCTGGTCGTCAAGGGCGCGGACAAGGTGGTCTACGTCCTGGCCCCGATCGTCTGCGCGATCCCGGCGTTCATGGCCTTCGCGGTGATCCCGTTCGGCCCGGCCGGCGAGGAGGTGTCGGTCTTCGGCACCCGGACGCCGCTGCAGCTGACGGACTTCCCGGTGGCGCTGCTGTACATCCTGGCCACCGCCTCGATCGGCATCTACGGGATCGTGCTGGCCGGTTGGTCCTCCGGTTCGACGTACCCGCTGCTGGGCGGGTTGCGGTCGGCGGCGCAGATGATCAGCTACGAGATCGCGATGGGCCTGTCCTTCGCGGCGGTGTTCGTCTACTCGGGGTCGATGTCGACCTCGGAGATCGTGGCGCACCAGCAGCCGAAGTGGTTCGCGGTGCTGCTGCCGGTGTCGTTCATCGTCTACATCATCGCGATGGTCGGGGAGACCAACCGGGCGCCGTTCGACCTCCCGGAGGCCGAGGGCGAGCTGGTGGGCGGTTTCAACACCGAGTACTCCTCGTTGAAGTTCGCGATGTTCATGCTGGCCGAGTACGTCAACATGGTGACGGTCTCGGCGGTGGCGTCGACCCTGTTCCTGGGCGGCTGGCGGGCCCCGTGGCCGGTGTCGGCCTTCTGGGAGGGCGCCAACCACGGCTGGTGGCCGATGCTGTGGATCACCGTGAAGATCCAACTGCTGCTGTTCTTCTTCATCTGGCTGCGCGGCACGCTGCCGCGGTTGCGCTACGACCAGTTCATGAAGCTGGGCTGGAAGGTGCTGATCCCGGTCTCGCTGGTGTGGCTGGTGCTGATCGCGAGCGTGCGGGCGCTGCGCAACGAGGGGTACGGCTTCGGCCAGGTGGTGCTGTACGTGGGCGCGCCGGTCGGCGCGATCCTGCTGCTGGCGCTGGTCCGGGACTTCCTGCGGAAGGAGAAGGAGCCCGGTCAGGAGCAGGAGGCCCCGGGGGAGGGCGAGTTCGATCCGATGGCGGGCGGGTACCCGGTGCCGCCGCTGCCCGGGCAGGTGCTGCCGCCGGTGCCGCGCCGGCCGGGCCGGGCCCCGAAGCAACTCCAGGACGCCCTCAACGGGGCCGACCATTCCGAAGGGAGCTGATCCGCGATGTCGTCCGACCAGACGGGCCGGCCCGAGCGGGCCGACCGGCCGTCGGTGCTCGGTCCGGCCGCCGGTTTCGGCGTGACCTTCAAGGCCATGTTCAAGAAGCGGCTGACCGAGCAGTACCCGGAGCAGAAGAAGCCCACGGCGCCGCGCTTCCACGGCCGCCACCAGCTGAACCGGCATCCGGACGGGCTGGAGAAGTGCGTCGGCTGCGAGTTGTGCGCGTGGGCCTGTCCGGCCGACGCGATCTACGTGGAGGGCGCGGACAACCGGGACGAGGAGCGCTACTCGCCGGGTGAGCGCTACGGCGCGGTGTACCAGATCAACTACGCCCGCTGCATCCTGTGCGGGCTGTGCATCGAGGCCTGTCCGACCCGGGCGCTGACCATGACCAACGAGTACGAGCTGGCGGACTCCTCCCGCAAGGACCTGATCTTCACCAAGGAGCAGCTGCTGGTGGGCCTGTCGGAGGACATGGTCGACACCCCGCACGCGATCTTCCCGGGCACCGACGAGGGCGCGTACTACCGGGGCGAGGTCACCGGGGCGGCGCCGGGGACGGTCCAGCAGGAGCGCACCGACCGGGAGAAGGAGGTGCGGCAGTGATCGCACAGCTGGCGGCGGCGAGCGGGACGACCTCCACGGGTGAGGCCGTCCAGTTCTGGGTGCTCGCGGTGATCGCGGTCGGTGGCGCGCTGGGCATGCTGCTGATGCGCAAGGCGGTGCACAGCGCGCTGTGCCTGGCGGCGACCATGCTGGCGCTGGCGGTCTGTTACATGGCCCAGGGCGCGGTGTTCCTGGGCGTGGTGCAGATCGTGGTGTACACCGGCGCGATCATGATGCTGTTCCTGTTCGTGGTGATGCTGGTCGGCGTGACCAGCGAGGACTCTCTGAAGGAGCAGTTGAAGGGCCAGCGGTTCGCGGCGGTGCTGTGCGGGCTGGGCTTCGGGGTGCTGCTGATCGCGGGCATCGCGAACGCGAAGCTGAACCACTTCACCGGGCTGGCCGAGGCCAACGCCGAGGGCAATGTGCCGGGCCTGGCCCGGCTGATCTTCACCCGCTACGTGTGGGCCTTCGAGGTCACCGGCGCGCTGCTGATCACCGCGGCGATCGGCGCGATGGTGCTGACCCACCGGGAGCACGTGACGGCGCCGAAGACCCAGCGGGAGCTGGCGGAGCAGCGGGTGCGGGACAACATCCAGGTGCCGCCGCTGCCGGCGCCGGGCGTGTACGCGCGGCACAACGCGGTGGACGTGCCGGGGCTGCTGCCGGACGGCACGATCGCGGAGGACTCGGTGATGGCGACGCTGCGCGAGCGGGGCCAGGTCCGGGACGTCAGTCAGGAGATGCTGCGGCGGATGGCGGAGCTGGAGAACAGCACGGCGGACTGGCTGGGCCGGCCGTCCTCGGAGCGGCCGGTGGTGGCGCCCGCGCGCAGGCCCTTGGAGCCGGTCCCGGGTCACGGGGCCGAGGAGCACGAGGCGGGGGAGGGGGAGCGGTGAATCCGGTCAACTACCTTTATCTGTCGGCCCTGTTGTTCACCATCGGCGCGTCCGGGGTGTTGATCCGGCGCAACGCGGTCGTGCTGTTCATGTGCGTGGAGCTGATGCTGAACGCCTCGAACCTGGCCCTGGTGACGTTCTCCCGGCTGCACGGGACCTTGGACGGTCAGATCATCGCGTTCTTCACCATGGTGGTCGCGGCGGCCGAGGTCGTGGTCGGCCTCGCCATCATCGTCTCCATCTTCCGGACCAGGCACTCCGCTTCGGTCGACGACAGCAATCTGATGAAGCTGTAGGCGGAGGGCCTTCGGTGAACTCTCTCATTCCGCTGCTGGTGGCGGCTCCGCTGGCCGGTGCCGCCCTGCTGCTCCTGGGCGGTCGTGCCTTCGACCGCTTCGGCCACTGGCTGGCCACCGCGCTCGCCGCGCTCTCGTTCGGCTTCGGCCTGGCCCTGTTCTCGGACATGCTGGGCCGGGACGTCGAGCACCGGGCGGTGACGAAGCACCTGTTCACCTGGGTGCCGGTGAACGCCTTTCAGGCCGACGTCTCGTTCCGGCTCGACCAGTTGTCGATGACCTTCGTGCTGTTGATCACCGGGGTGGGCACGCTGATCCACCTGTACTCGGTGGGCTACATGGCGCACGACGAGCGCCGGCGCCGCTTCTTCGCGTACCTGAACCTGTTCCTGGCCGCCATGCTGCTGCTGGTGCTGGCGGACAACTACCTGCTGCTGTACTTCGGCTGGGAGGGCGTGGGCCTGGCCTCGTACCTGCTGATCGGCTTCTGGCAGCACAAGCCGAGCGCGGCGACGGCGGCGAAGAAGGCGTTCCTGGTCAACCGGGTCGGCGACATGGGCCTGTCGATCGCGATCATGCTGATGTTCGCCGAGTTCGGCTCCTTCGCCTTCACGCCGGTCTTCGACGGGGCGCACGGGGCGAGCGAGGGCAGGCTGACGGCGATCGGCCTGATGCTGCTGCTGGCCGCGTGCGGCAAGTCGGCGCAGGTGCCGCTGCAGTCCTGGCTGGGGGACGCGATGGAGGGCCCGACCCCGGTCTCGGCCCTGATCCACGCGGCCACCATGGTGACCGCCGGGGTCTACCTGATCACCCGGTCCTCGGCGATCTTCGACCTGGCGCCGGACGCCCAGACCGCCGTGGTGGTGGTCGGCGCCGTGACGCTGCTGTTCGGTGCGGTCGTCGGTTGTGCCAAGGACGACATCAAGAAGGCGCTGGCCGGTTCGACCATGTCGCAGATCGGCTACATGATCCTGGCGGCCGGGCTGGGCCCGATCGGCTACGTCTTCGCGATCATGCACCTGGTGACCCACGGCTTCTTCAAGGCCGGGCTGTTCCTCGGCGCCGGGTCGGTCATGCACGGCATGGACGACGAGGTGAACATGCGCCACTACGGCGGCCTGTGGCGGAAGATGCCGTGGACCTTCGCCACCTTCGGCCTGGGCTACCTCGCCATCATCGGCTTCCCGGGGCTGTCCGGCTTCTTCTCCAAGGACAAGATCATCGAGGCGGCCTTCGCCAAGGGCGGCACCGAGGGCTGGATCCTCGGCCTGTGCGCGCTGGTCGGCGCGGCCGTCACCGCGTTCTACATGACCCGGGTGATGCTGCTGACCTTCTTCGGCGAGAAGCGCTGGCAGCCGGACGCCGAGGGCAACCTCCCGCACCCGCACGAGTCGCCGCGGACCATGGTCGTGCCGATGGTCCTGCTGGCCTTCGGCTCGGTCTTCGCCGGTGGGCTGTTCGTCCTGCACGGCTCCTTCCTGAAGTGGCTGGAGCCGGTCACCGGCCACAGCGAGGGCGACTCCCCGCTCGGCTCCTGGACGGTCACCGGGCTGACCACGGCCTGCATGCTGGCCGGCGTGGGCCTGGCGTACCTGATGTACGGGCGCTCGCCCGTCCCGGTGGTGCCGCCGGTCGGCTCCCCGCTCACCCGGGCGGCCCGCCGCGACCTGCTGCAGGACGACTTCAACCACGCGGTGCTGGTGCGGCCGGGCTCGGCGCTGGCCGCGACCCTGGTCTACTTCGACAGCCGCGGCCTGGACGGCTTCGTCAACGGCCTGGCCGCCCTCATCGGGGGCCTGTCCGGCCGGCTGCGGCGGGTCCAGAACGGCTTCGTCCGCTCGTACGCGCTCTCCATGTTCGGCGGCACGCTGGTGCTGGTCGCCTCGACTCTCCTGATGAGGTCCGTGTGATGACAGTTACTCGCCCGCTCGGCGGGGAATCGCGTCGGGAGGTCTGGTCGTGAGCGTCCTGCTGACCACCACCTGCGCCGTCCCGGCGGCCGGCGCGGTGCTGACCGCCGCGCTGCCCGCCGGGACGAACGAGGCCCGGCGGCGCACCACCAAGACCGTCGCGCTGGCCGTGTCCGGGGTGACCCTGGTGCTGGCCGCCCTGGTGGCGCTGCGCTTCGACCCGCACGGCGCCCGGTTCCAGCTGACCGAGTCGTACAGCTGGATCCGTTCCTTCGGCATCACCTTCTCGCTCGGCGTGGACGGCATCGGCGCGGTGCTGGCCCTGCTGACGGCCGTCCTGGTGCCGATGGTGATGCTGGCCTCCTGGCACGACGCGGACCCGGCCGCGCCGGGCCCCGACGGCAGCTTCGAGAACAACCGGCGCACCCAGGCCTTCTTCGCCCTGATCCTGGCGGTGGAGGCGATGGTGGTGGTGTCCTTCTACGCCACCGACGTCTTCCTGTTCTACGTGTTCTTCGAAGCCATGCTGATCCCGATGTACTTCCTGATCGGCGGCTTCGGCGACCGGGCCGGCGGCCCCGAGTCGGCGCGTCAGCGCTCCTACGCGGCCGTCAAGTTCCTGCTGTACAACCTGCTCGGCGGCCTGGTGATGCTGGCCGCGGTGATCGGGCTGTACGTGATCGCCCAGGAGCAGGGCCTCGGCACCTTCGACCTGCCGACCCTCACCGGGGCGGTCGCCGACGGCAGCCTCAAGCTGTCCGGGACGGCGCAGAACGCGCTGTTCCTCGGCTTCTTCTTCGCCTTCGCGGTGAAGGCCCCGCTGTGGCCGCTGCACACCTGGCTGCCGAACGCGATGGGCGAGGCGACGGCCGGCACCGCGGTGCTGATCACCGCGGTGGTGGACAAGGTCGGCACCTTCGCGATGCTGCGCTTCTGCCTGGGGCTGTTCCCGGACGCCTCGAAGACCTTCGCCCCGGCGATCCTGGTGCTGTCGCTGGTCGGGATCGTCTACGGCGCGCTGCTGGCGGTCGGCCAGAAGGACATCAAGCGGCTGGTCGCCTACGCCTCGATCTCGCACTTCGGCTTCATCATCATGGGCATCTTCGCGATGACCAGCCAGGGCCAGAGCGGCGCGACCCTCTACATGGTCAACCACGGCCTCTCCACCGCCGCGTGGATGCTGGTGGCCGGCTTCCTGATCTCGCGCCGCGGCTCGCGGCTGATCGCCGACTACGGCGGCGTGCAGAAGGTCGCCCCGGTGCTCGCCGGGACCTTCCTGATCGGCAGCCTGGCGACCCTGTCGCTGCCGGGGCTGGCCCCGTTCGTCAGCGAGTTCCTGGTGCTGGTCGGCACCTTCACCCGCTACCCGGCGATCGGCGTCGTCGCCACCCTCGGCATCGTGCTGGCCGCGCTGTACGCCCTGCTGCTGTACCAGCGCACCATGACCGGCCCGGTGAAGGAGGGCGTGCGCGCGATGCCCGACCTCAAGGTCCGCGAACTGGCCGTGGTGGCACCGCTGGTGGCGCTGACGATCCTGCTCGGCGTGTACCCGAAGCCGCTCACCGACCTGGTGAACCCCTCGGTGGACGCGACGCTCTCGCAGGTCCACCGGACCGATCCGGCGCCGGCCCACCCGGTCGCCGCCACCTCAGGAGGTGAGCAGAAGTGAGTGCCACCGCAGTGCTCGCCGCCGTCGGCGGCAACACCCCCAGCATCCCGGCGCCGCACATCGAGTACGGCCAACTCTCCCCGATGCTGGTGGTCTTCGGGGCCGCCGTGGCGGGCGTCCTGGTCGAGGCCTTCGTGCCGCGCCGGCTGCGGCACTGGACCCAGGTGTCGCTGGCGCTGGTCGCGCTGGCCGGCGCGTTCGCCGCCGTGGTGGTGCTGGCCACCCAGGGCCACGGCGCGCCGCGGGTCGACCTGCTGGCCATGGAGTCGGTCGCACTGGACGGCCCGGCGCTGTTCCTCCAGGGCGTGATCCTGCTGGTCGCCGTCGTCGCGGTGCTCACCTACGCCGAGCGGAAGCTGGAGCCCAAGGCCGGCGGCCTGCCCGCCGACGCCTTCGCCGCCCAGGCGTCCGCCACCCCGGGCGGGGAGCAGGAGCGGGCCGCGGTCCGGGCCGGCTTCGCGACCACCGAGGTGTTCCCGCTGACCCTGTTCGCGGTCGGCGGCATGCTGCTCTTCCCGGCCGCCAACGACCTGCTGACCATGTTCGTGGCGCTGGAGGTCTTCTCCCTCCCGCTGTACCTGCTGTGCGCGCTGGCCCGGCGCCGCCGGCTGCTGTCCCAGGAGGCGGCGGTCAAGTACTTCCTGCTGGGCGCCTTCGCCTCGGCGTTCTTCCTGTTCGGCACCGCGCTGCTGTACGGCTACGCGGGCAGCGTGAAGCTCGGCGACATCGCGGACGTCATCGCCGGCAAGGCGATGACCACCCCGGCGCAGCTGAGCAGCACCCAGAGCGACGCGCTGCTGCTGACCGGCCTGGCGATGCTGGCGGTGGGCCTGCTGTTCAAGGTCGGCGCGGTGCCGTTCCACTCCTGGATCCCGGACGTCTACCAGGGGGCGCCGACCCCGGTGACCGGCTTCATGGCCGCGGCCACCAAGGTCGCCGCGTTCGGGGCGTTCCTGCGGCTGTTCTACGTGGCCTTCCCGGGCCTGCGGCTGGACTGGCGGCCGGTGCTGTGGGGCGTGGCGATCCTGACCATGGTGGTCGGCGCGGTGCTGGCGGTGACCCAGCAGGACGTCAAGCGGCTGCTGGCGTACTCCTCGATCGCGCACGCCGGGTTCATCCTGACCGGGGTGATCGCGGTCAACAAGCAGGGCCTGTCCTCGGTGCTGTTCTACCTGGCGGCGTACTCCTTCGTGACGCTGGGGGCCTTCGCCGTGGTCACCCTGGTGCGCGACTCCAAGGGGGAGGCGACCCACCTGTCGAGCTGGGCGGGGCTGGGGCGGCGCTCGCCGCTGGTGGCGGCGGTCTTCGCGCTGTTCCTGCTGGCCTTCGCCGGGATCCCGCTGACCTCCGGCTTCACCGGGAAGTTCGCGGTGTTCCAGGCGGCGGCGGCCGGCGGGGCGACGCCGCTGGTGATCGTCGGTGTGCTGAGTTCGGCGGTGGCCGCGTTCTTCTACATCCGGGTGATCGTGCTGATGTTCTTCTCCGACCCGCAGCCGGGCGGTCCGACGGTGGCGATCCCGAGCGCCTTCACGGCGACCGCGATCGGGGTCGGGGTGCTGGTCACGCTGGGTCTGGGCCTGCTGCCGCAGTACTTCCTGGACCTCGCGTCCAAGGCCTCGCTGTTCGCGTACTGACCGTAGCCGGTCGGTTTGTCGGAGATCGGTCCGGATCCGCGGGCCGATCTCCGGCCTTTGTTTCCCGATGAATTCGCCCCCACCGCGGCTCCGTCCGCGCAGGCCTCCTGACCAGGGCTTCCGGCGCGGTCATGACGGGATCCGCACGCCCGTGCAGTGATCCACTCGCGACCGGATACCCTGCCTGTATGGCCAGCGGCGGCACTCAGGGACCAGGCCGCTAGATCGACCAGGGACAGAGGAGTGGTCTTCGTGACCGTCGTGGGACCCTTCGGGCTCAGCGTGCAGGACCGCGACCTGACCCGGGACGTCCAGGCCGGACTGGACGCCGTGGAGGCGGCGCTCTCCGAGGCCGTCAAGAGCGACGTCCCCTTCATCACCGTCACCGCCTCCCACCTGATCGAGGCCGGCGGCAAGCGCTTCCGTCCGCTGCTCCTGCTGCTGGCCGCCCAGTTCGGCGACCCGGGGGCGCCCGGCGTGGTGCCGGCCGCGGTGGTCGTCGAGCTGACCCACCTGGCCACGCTGTACCACGACGACGTGATGGACGAGGCCCCGGTGCGCCGCGGCGCGGAGAGCGCCAACTCCCGCTGGGACAACTCGGTGGCCATCCTCACCGGCGACTTCCTGTTCTCCCGCGCCTCCCAGGTGCTGGCCGACCTCGGCCCGGAGGCGGTGCGGATGCAGGCCGAGGCCTTCGAGCGGCTGGTGACCGGCCAGATCCTGGAGACCCGCGGCCCCGGCCCGGAGGCCGACCGGCTGCTGCACTACCTGGACGTGCTGGCCGGCAAGACCGGATCGCTGATCGCCGTCTCCTGCCGGATAGGAGCGCTGATGGCCGGCGCCCCGCCCGCACTGGTGGACACCCTCGGCGAGTTCGGCGAGCGGATCGGCATCGCCTTCCAGCTGGCCGACGACGTGCTGGACGTCGCCAGCGACGGCCACGAATCCGGCAAGACCCCCGGCACCGACCTGCGCGAGGGCGTGCCGACCCTGCCGACCCTGCTGCTGGAGCAGATGCCGGCCGACCCGGACGACCCGGCCGACACCCGGCTGCGCGCACTGCTCACCCAGGACCTCTCCGACGACGACCTGCACGCCGAGGCGCTGCGCCTGCTGCGCGCCCACCCCGCCCTGGAGCGCGCCCGCCGGGAGACCCTGCGGCACTCCGAGGAGGCCCGGGCGCTGCTGGCCCCGCTGCCGGACTGCGCGGCCAAGGCCGCCCTGGACGGGCTCTGCGACGCGGTGGCGATCCGCACCATGTGACCGCCCCCGGCGGATCGGACCCCGAGCCCGTACGGGCGCGGGCGGATGGGGGAGACTGACACCCGTCAGCTCACGCCTGCCCGGAAGGTCGCCATGCGCCGCGTCGTCATCGCCGAGGACTCCGTACTGCTCCGGGAAGGCCTGACCAGGCTGCTCACCGACCGCGGCCTGGAGGTCGTGGCGGGGGTCGGGGACGGCGCCGCCCTGGTGAAGACGATCCACGACCTGGCGGCGGCCGACGCCCTGCCGGACGTGGTGGTCTCGGACGTGCGGATGCCCCCGACCCACACCGACGAGGGCCTGCGCGCCTGCGTGGAGCTGCGCGGGCGCTACCCGCAGCTGGGCGTGCTGGTGCTGTCGCAGTTCGTGGAGGAGCGCTACGCCTCCGAGCTGCTGGCCGGCTCCACCCGGGGCGTCGGCTACCTGTTGAAGGACCGGGTCGCCGAGGTGCGCGAGTTCGCCGACGCGGTGGTGCGGGTCGCCGAGGGCGGCACCGCGCTGGACCCGGAGGTGGTGCAGCAGCTGCTCAGCCGCAGCCGCAAGGGCGACGTTCTGGCCAATCTCACGCCGCGCGAGCGCGAGGTGCTCGGCCTGATGGCCGAGGGGCGCACCAACGCGGCCGTGGCCAAGCAGCTGGTGGTGTCGGACGGGGCGGTGGAGAAGCACGTCAGCAACATCTTCCTCAAGCTGGGGCTGGCGCAGAGCGCGGAGGACCACCGCCGGGTGCTCGCGGTGCTGACCTACCTCAACTCCTAGCCGGGGCCGTCCGGGGGCCGTCCGGGGCGCCCGCCGGGGGGCGCCTGCTCCGTACCCGGAATGATCTCCGGCGGGCGGGCGTTGTCCCTGGGTGCGGTACCGGAACGGGCGGGGGAAATTCCTGCGGGAGTTCCAACCGGGCCCGAGGTCGCGCGCATAGGATGCGAGCGGTGCACCAGGCGGACGGGGCACGGGGCCGCGCCCGCGGTGGTGCGTCCACGAGGAGGTCCGCGGCAGTGACCAGTCAGGTCGATCAGTCGGAGGCAGTGGACGGATCGGGCGGCGACGAGGGTCGTACCGGCGGTGGTGACGGACGCCCCGGAGCGGCCGGACCAGCCGGCCCGCACGCCCCGGGCAGTCCACCGGAGAGGCGCCCCAAGCCCGTTCGCAGACTCGACCGGGTGATCATCCGGTTCGCGGGGGACTCCGGCGACGGCATGCAGCTCACCGGTGACCGCTTCACCTCGGAGACGGCCGCGTTCGGCAACGACCTCTCCACGCTGCCGAACTTCCCGGCCGAGATCCGGGCCCCCGCCGGCACCCTGCCGGGCGTCTCCTCCTTCCAACTGCACTTCGCCGACCACGACATCCTCACCCCGGGCGACGCGCCGAACGTGCTGGTGGCGATGAACCCGGCGGCCTTGAAGGCGAACCTGCCGGACCTGCCGCGCGGCGCGGAGATCATCGTCAACACCGACGAGTTCACCAAGCGCGCGCTGACCAAGGTCGGTTACGCGGCGGACCCGCTCGGCGACGACTCGCTGGACGCCTTCCACCTGCACCGGGTGCCGCTCACCACGCTGACCCTGGAGGCGCTCAAGGACAGCGGGCTGGCCCGCAAGGACGCCGAACGGGCGAAGAACATGTTCGCCCTGGGCCTGCTGTCCTGGATGTACCACCGGCCCACCCACGGCACCGAGTCCTTCCTGCGCGCCAAGTTCGCCAAGAAGCCGCAGATCGCCGAGGCCAACATCAGCGCCTTCCGGGCGGGCTGGAACTTCGGCGAGACCACCGAGTCCTTCGCGGTCTCCTACGAGGTGCCGCCGGCCAAGCTCCCGGCCGGGCGCTACCGCAACATCTCCGGCAACCTGGCGCTGTCCTACGGGCTGATCGCCGCCGGGCAGCGCTCCGGCCTGCCGCTGTACCTGGGCTCGTACCCGATCACCCCGGCCTCGGACATCCTGCACGAGCTGAGCCGGCACAAGGACTTCGGGGTGCGCACCTTCCAGGCCGAGGACGAGATCGCCGGGATCGGCGCCGCGCTCGGCGCGGCCTTCGGCGGGGCGCTCGGCGTGACCACCACCTCCGGCCCGGGCGTGGCGCTCAAGTCGGAGACGATCGGCCTGGCGGTCTCGCTGGAACTGCCGCTGCTGGTGGTGGACATCCAGCGCGGCGGCCCGTCCACCGGCCTGCCGACCAAGACCGAGCAGGCGGACCTGCTGCAGGCCATGTTCGGCCGCAACGGCGAGGCGCCGGTGCCGATCGTCGCCCCGGCCACGCCCGCCGAGTGCTTCGACGCGGCGCTGGAGGCGGCCCGGATCGCGGTGACCTACCGCACCCCGGTGTTCCTGCTCTCGGACGGCTACCTGGCGAACGGCTCGGAGCCCTGGCGGATCCCGGAGGTCGACGAACTGCCGGAGATCGACCCGAAGTTCGCGACCGGCCCGAACCGCGAGGACGGTGCCTTCTGGCCGTACCTGCGGGACCAGCACACCCTGGCCCGCCCCTGGGCGGTGCCCGGCACGCCCGGCCTGGAGCACCGGATCGGCGGCATCGAGAAGCAGGACGGCACCGGGAACATCTCCTACGACCCGGCCAACCACGACCTGATGGTCCGCACCCGGCAGGCGAAGGTCGACGGGATCACCGTCAAGCCGGTGGAGGTCGACGACCCGACCGGCGACGCCCGGGTGCTGGTGCTCGGCTGGGGCTCGACCTACGGCCCGATCACCGCGGCGGTGCGCCGGGTGCGCGCGGACGGCGGCGAGGTCGCCCAGGCGCACCTGCGCAACCTCAACCCGTTCCCGGCCAACCTGGGCTCGGTGCTGCGCAGTTACGAGAAGGTCATCGTGCCCGAGATGAACCTGGGCCAGCTCGCGCTGCTGCTGCGGGCGAAGTACCTGGTGGACGCCGAGTCCTACAACCAGGTGCGCGGACTGCCGTTCAAGGCGGCGCAGTTGGCGGACGTGCTGTGGGCGGCGATCGGCACCCTGGACGAGGAGGACCACCGATGAGTGAGCACGCGTTCCCGTCCTTGAAGCTGGTGCCCAAGGCCGACGGGCCGCAGAGCGCCCGGGACTTCAAGACCGACCAGGAGGTGCGCTGGTGCCCGGGCTGCGGTGACTACGCGATCCTGGCGGCGGTGCAGTCCTTCATGCCGGAGCTCGGCATCAAGCGGGAGAACACCGTCTTCGTCTCCGGCATCGGCTGCTCCTCGCGCTTCCCGTACTACATGAACACCTACGGGGTGCACTCGATCCACGGCCGGGCGCCGGCGATCGCGACCGGGCTGGCCTCCTCCCGGCGGGACCTCAGCGTCTGGGTGGTGACCGGGGACGGCGACGCGCTGTCGATCGGCGGCAACCACCTGATCCACGCCCTGCGGCGCAACGTCAACCTCAAGATCCTGCTGTTCAACAACCGGATCTACGGCCTCACCAAGGGCCAGTACTCGCCGACCAGCGAGCTCGGCAAGATCACCAAGTCGACCCCGATGGGCTCGCTGGACGCGCCGTTCAACCCGCTGTCGCTGGCGATCGGCGCCGAGGCCTCCTTCGTCGCCCGCACCATCGACTCGGACCGCCAGCACCTGCAGTCGGTGCTGCGGGCGGCGGCCGAGCACGAGGGCACGGCGCTGGTGGAGATCTACCAGAACTGCAACATCTTCAACGACGGCGCCTTCGAGGTGCTCAAGGAGGCCGGCACCCGGGACGAGGCGCTGATCCGGCTGGAGCACGGGCGGCCGATCCGCTTCGGCGCGGACGGGGCCAACGGCGTCTTCCGGGGCGCGGACGGCGAGCTGTCCACCGCCCCGGTGACGGCGGACAACGAGGCGCGGGTGCTGGTCCACGACGCCCACGCGGCCAGCCCGACCGGCGCCTTCGCGCTGTCCCGGATCGCCGACGCGGACACCCTGCACCACACGCCGATCGGCGTGCTGCGCGACGTCCGGCGCCCGGTCTACGACGACCTGATGGAGAGCCAGCTGGCCACCGCCGTCGCCCACCGCGGACCTGGCGACCTGGCGACCCTGCTGGCGGGCGGCGACACCTGGACGGTCGACTGACCACCCCGCCCCGCCACCACGCGTCGGCGCCCCCGCCCGATCCGGGACGGGGGCGCCGACGCGTTCGCGGCTACTGCCGGGCCCACTCGACCAGCTCGACCGGGACCCCGCTCGGGTCGGTGACCTGGAAGAGCTTCTCGCCCCACGGCTCCTCGCGCAGCGGCAGGGTGATCTCGACCCCCTCGCCGCGCAGCCGCGCCTCCTGGGCCGCGATGTCCTCGACGGTGAACGCCAGGATCACCCCGTCCGCGGTCCGGTGCCGCTGCTCCTCGGGCAGCACCTCCAGCCCGCGCCGCAGGTAGACGACGTTCACCCCGCCGTCGGGGTGGCCGAGCGAGACGAAGCCGTCGGCGGACATCAACTCGGTGTAGCCGAAGTGCCGCTGGAGGAAGGCGGCGGAGGCGCCGGTGTCCTCGACGGTCAGGGAGACGACGGTGCTGGTGATGTGCATGCGGAGCCCTCTCGTCACTGCGCACGGTTATCCCGTACGCAGTACACTATACATAGTACGGAGAATCTCGCCAGGGATCGGCCGGGGAAAGCGCCGAGGGAGGCCCCCGGTGGGGACCTCCCTCGTGCGGTGCTGCGGTGCTGTGCCGTGGTGCTGCTGCGGTGCCGTGGTGCTGCGGTGCCGCGGTTCGCGTCAGAAGACGCAGGGGATGCCGCCGTCGGACGTGGCGTCGACGCCGGGGCCCTGCATCGGCAGGTTGGCGGCCGGGTCGCCGGTGGGGGCGGGGCCGCTGGGGGCGGCGGACTTGTCGTCGGCGCCGGTGAAGGAGGTGCCGAGGGTGACCACCACGTGGCCGGCGGCGGCGGTGGCGGACTCGGTGGCGGTGGCGCCGTAGCGGGCGGCGATCTGGTCCGCGGCGTCCTTGGCGCCCTTGCCGTAGGTCACCGTGGTGGTCTTCGGCTTGCTGCGGGCCGGGCCGGTGGTGCCCTCCTTGAACCCCATCGCGACCAGGGCCTTGGCCTCGGCGGAGGAGGAGACCCCGGCGGCGGAGGAGGCGTTGTACACGTCGACGGTGGCCGCGGCGGCCGCCTTGGCCGGGGCGGTCGCGCTCGGCGAGGGGGTGGCGGGGGCCTCGGTGGTCGGGGCGTCGGTGGCGCCGTCCGCCGGGGCGGCGGGGGCGGCCGCGTCGGCGTAGCCGAACAGCTGCTTGACCACCTTCTGGATCTTCGACGGGGTGACCAGGTTGACGTCCTGGCCGTTCCTGGTGCCGAAGCCGTCGAAGGTCAGGGTGTTGAACTCGACGTTGCCGCCGGTCAGCGCCGGGGCCTGCTGGGCGAAGTCCAGGACGTTCCACTCGTTGTCGATCACCAGGTCCTTCTGGACGACGCCGAACAGGTCCTTGAGCTTGCCGAGGTCGCTGATGATGCCGTCCTGCTTGAGCTTGTGCACGACGGAGGAGATGAAGGCCTGCTGGCGGTGGGTGCGGGCGAAGTCGCCGGTGTTGCCCTTGCCGTCGTCCAGGTTGTGGCGCTGGCGGACGAAGGCCAGCGCCTGGGAGGCGTTGAGGGTGTTGATGCCCTTCTTGAAGTCGGCGCCGGAGCCCTGGCCCTCCATCGCCGGGTCCTTGGTGTCGTGGGTCAGGCAGACCTGGATCGGCTCCACGGCCTTGGCGATGTCGTAGAAGCCCATCAGGTTGACCTCGGCGATGTGGTCCACCGGCTGGTTCACGAAGGTCTGGACGGTGCGGATGGTGGCCGCCCGGCCGGCGTCGCGGCCGGCCTTCTCCAGGTCGGCGCCCTTGAGGCCCTTGGCCTTCGGGCTCCGGTCGAAGGCGTCCTTGGCGTTGCCGTACGCCTCCTTGATCTTGTGCATGCCCTGCTGGGAGCCGTCCCCGTTGTAGGTCATGACGTAGTCGTCGCGCGGGATGGAGACCGCCTGCACCTTGCCGCCGCCCGCCGGTATGTGCAGCAGGATCAGGGAGTTGGTGTTGTACCCGCCGATGTCCGAGCTGTGGCCGGCGTGCAGTTCGTCCTGGACGAACTGCGGGGGCAGGTCGGAGCCGTCCATCGCCTTGCGGCTGTCCAGGCCGATCAGCAGCAGGTTGACCGAGTTGTCCAGGTGCTTGGGGGCGTCCTTCTTGGTCTCCGCGATCGCGTTGGAGGTGGTCATCCCGTCGGTCAGCGACGTGTACTCGTACCAGACCACCCCGCTGGCCGCGAACACCGCGAAGCCGACCGTGGTGGCGACCACCCGGCCGGCGATCAGCAGCGGGGAGCTGCGGCGGCCCGTCGGGGCGGCCGCGGCCCTGCGCCCGGCGGCCCGGCCGCCCTCCGGCCGTTCCCGTTCCCGTTCGCGCTCGTCAGCCATGCTGCCTCCTCCGGTCCAGGGCCACCCGGGCCACGATCACCAGCAGGGCCGCCACGGCGGCCTGCGCCATCACCGGGAAACCGTGCACCACCCACTTCGCGGCGCCGGTGGCCAGGGCCTTGCCCCGGTACGTGTCGCCGTTCGCGGCCAGCTCGGCCGCGGCCGTCACGCCGAGCACCACCAGCGGGGAGGCGGCGACCACCCACCACCAGCCGCGGCGGGTGCTGAGCCCGGCCGCCAGGCCGGTGCCGATCACCGCGCACACCGCGAAGGCCAGGCCCATGCCCGGCCCGGAGAGCTCGTCGACCACCGCGCCGACCAGCGGCAGTCCGAGGGCCGCCACCGGGGGCAGTGCGGGCCCGCCGGAGAAGGGACGCGTGGGGCCCGCGGGCCGACTCGCCGTCCGCCGTCGTGAACCCTGGTCGGACGACCGTCCTCGCTGCCCCGCCACTCACTCACCCCCGGGTGTTCCCGTGCTTCGCGCGCCACGTCGGCGCTGCGCCGGGTCTGCCGTGGTAGAGCGGTTGCGGCGCTGCCAGTACGGGACGCTGGTGTTCGGCCGGCCGGTTCCCGTTCTCGGTTTCCCGCTGCTGCTCGGGGGCAGGCACGTTTTCGGATTTGCTCTACAGAGGTGTAGAGATCGTACGCAGCATAGAGCACGCCTGTTCGGTGGCAAGTCCGCTCGTGAACGGGCCAGCAGACACTACACCGGGCAGTTTCTGAGACGGTCGGCGGGGCGCCGACGGAGAAGGAGAAGGTCGTGGCGACCACGGGCGCAGCGGGACGGCCGGAGAAGCGCAGGGCGATCACCGGGGCCGCGACCACGGTGTTCGGGCGGGAGGGGTACGTCCGGGCCAGCATGGACGCGATCGCGGCCGAGGCCGGGGTGTCCAAGCGCACGGTCTACAACCACTTCGCCGACAAGGAGACCCTCTTCCTGTCGGTGGCGCTGCAGAACTCGGCGGAACTGGCCGAGCGGATGCGGGAGTTGCTGGCGGAGCACCTGGACGGCGCGGTGGACGTGCGGAGCGCCCTCACCGCCTTCGCGGTGGAGCGGGCGAACGCGGCGCCGGCCGCGGGCGAGCTCGGGGCGCTCGGCCGGGCGATCCGGGCCGAGGTGGCCAACATCCCGGCGGACGTCCTGGAGGCCTGGCTGGAGACCGGCCCGGCGGCCGCCCAGCGGGCCCTCGCGCAGTGCCTGGCGGAGCTCGGCCGGCGCGGGCTGCTGGCGGTTCCGGACCCGGGGCTCGCGGCCGAGCGCTTCACCCTGCTGACCTTCCACGGCGTGGCCGAGCGCTCCTTCTGGGGCGCCCTGCCGGTGGCCGAGGAGGAGGTCCGGCGGATGGCCGGGTCCGGGGTGGACGCCTTCCTGCGGATCCACGGCGGGCCGGCCGCGGGCTGAGCGCGGGCTGAGCGCGACCCGGTGGACGGGGTGGCCCGGAGCCGCCCCGCCCACCGGGTCGTCGAAGGTCACCGGCGGTCGCCGCGGATCACCACCGCTCACCGCCGGTCACCGTCGACGGGTCACTTCCAGTTGACGCCCTTGCCCAGGGTGTACGGCTCGCCCCAGTACTCGGCGCCCGACACCTTGGTGGCCGTCGGGGCCAGCGCCAGCACGCAGGAGGTGATCGACTGCCCGTTGGTGAAGCCCTTCGGGAACGAGGGGTGCGGGCACTTGTCGAAGCTGCCGATCAGCATCACCTCGGCGGCCTCCGAGCCGTCCGGCAGGGTGCCCTTCACCTGGGTCAGGCTGGAGAAGGACAGGTCGGTGCTGCCGGTGTTGGTGACCTTGAACCGGATGTAGTACGGCACCATGCCCGCGGCCTTGTCGCCGAGCTTGAGCGGGGTGAGGTCGGCCGGGTCGCCCTTGTCGATCGAGGTGACCGCGAGCGAGACGGTGCCCTTGGTGCTGCCCGAGCTGAACGGGACGGTCGCCGCGTCGCCGATCTTCACCGTGGTGCCGGGCGCCGCCGTCGGACCGGCCTGGGCCGGGGCGCCGCCGGTGGTCCCGCCGGTGGCCGTACCGCCGGCGCCGCCGGTCGGCGCGGCCGCCGAGGCGGAGGCCGCCGGGGTGGTCGGCGCGGCGGACGGCGTGGCCGGGGCCTGGGTGGCCGGCGGGGTGGTGGCGCTGTCGGACGACGCGGCGTCGTCGTTGCAGGCGGTCATGGTGAGCGCGCCGACCACGGCCAGGCCGGCCAGGGCCATGGTGCGACTGTTGCGGATGGTCTTCATGTGACGTCCCCCGTGCGTGCGGACCGCCGTGGCGGCGGTTCTCCTGAGGGACGTTCATAGCGCAGGGGGAAAGCCGGACGCCATTCCTTTGGCGCCGTCTTGACTCCGCCGTGACGAGTCCCACGCGGGTTCGTGACAAGGGATGCCGAGTCGTGATCAGTGGTACCCGAACCGCCTGCCACCTGGGTCGATCCGGTGCCGTGCGATTCCGTCCGCCATGCGTACGGGCACCGCGACGATGATCGACCAGCCGGACGTCCTGACCAGTCGGACGCCCTGACCAGCCGGACGTCAGCACCCGTTCGTTGTACGTGGTGACGGTGGTGAAGCCGAGCTGCCGGCAGAGGTGGATCGCCGGGGCGTCGTCGGCGCCGATCTGGACGAACAGGTGCGGCGCGGGGTCGGTGCGCAGCCGCGCGGCGAGGGCGGTGCGGTCGTGCGGGCTGATCCGGGGCACGCGATCGAGGGCAGGCCCGTTCCGCCGGCCACCCCGGGCCGGCGGAACGGGCCCCGTGGGGCGGCTACTTGTGCCAGCGCTGGGCCGGGTCGCCGCCGTTGCAGGAGGTCACCGAGGTGTACTGGGCGATGCCGTTGCCCTTGAGGCACTGCCCGGTGGCGACGTTGCGGATCAGGTACCAGCCGCGGTCCTCGTCGGTCAGCCGCCACTTCTGGTTGGCGCCCATCCAGGGGCCGTTCTGCTGGTTGAGGCCGTCCCAGCCGCCGGGGGTGTCCCAGAGCTGGACGGCGCCGGTGCCGTGCGAGTCGAGGTCGAGCACCTTGCCGTTGCCACCGTGCGAGATGGCGGTGGTGCCGTCGCAGTAGTCCCAGAACGTCCAGGTCTGGGCGGGGGACTGGTTGGCGGTGTAGGTGCCGACCCGCTTGCCGTTGGTCTCGTCGTTGGACGGCAGGTCGAGGGCGCCGGCGGAGCCGTTGAAGACGTTGACGGTGGCGTTGACGGACGGCCCGAGGTCGCAGGGCCCGGGGGCGGCCGCCTGGGCGGCGGGGGCGGCGACCAGGACGGTGGTGGCCAGGGCCGCGGCGGCGCCGAGTCCGGCGAGCAGGCGGCGGGTGGGGGTGGTCATGGCGGTTCTCCTTAGGTCGGGTGTTGTCGAGGTGCGCGGTGGCGGTCGGACCGGGTGGTCAGACCTGGCCGAGGGTCAGCACGTAGCGGCCCGGGGCGCCGGAGCGGCCGGGTGCGAAGCCGGTGCCGAGGTGGTTGAAGCGCGGGTCGAGCACGGCGTCGCGGTGCCGGGGGCTGTTCATCCACAGCTGTACGGCCTGGGGCACGCTGTCGGCCGGGGCGATGAGCTCGGCGGCGAAGCGGAACGCGAAGCCGGCCGTCCGGACCCGGCGCCAGGGCGTGCTGCCGTCGGTGCCGTCCTGCTGGAGGAGGTCGTGCGCGGCGAGGTCGGCGGCGTGGCGCTGGGCGGCGGCGTCCAGCCGGCCGTCCGGGGTGAGCAGCCGGGCGCCGGCGTGGACCCGCCGGAAGTTGACGGAGGTCAGCAGTTCGGTGCGGAAGTCGACGCCGGGTCCGGTCAGGCCGGCTGCCGCGGGGCTCGGGACCCGGCCGCCGTGCACGAGCGTGGTCATGGGTCGCGCCTCTCCTCGGGGTGTCGCCCCGGGGCGGCGGGTGCCGCGGTCCGGGGCCGGATGAGGAGTACGGTCCCGGACCGCGGTAGACAGGCGGTCAACGCGCGTAGCGGACGATCACCCGGGGTCGGTCACCCCAACTCGGCCAGTGCGGCGCTGACCTGGGCCGCGTCCTCGTCGAGGCCGAGCCGCCGGTAGCCGTCCAGGGCGTCGGTGAGGCAGGCCCGGGCCTGGCGGAGGCGGCCGAGGCCGGTGAGGGCGGTGCCGAGGGTGCGCAGCAGCCCGGCTTCCAGGGCGGGGCTGGTGCGGCGGGCCTGCGGCAGGGCGGCCTCGGCGACGTCGGCGGCGAGCAGCCAGCGCCGGGCCTCGCCGTGGATCCGGGCGGCGAGCTCCCCGGCGGCGGCCTCGAACACGGTGACCTGGAGGGCGGCGAACTCGTCCCGGGCGCCGAGCGCGTGGGTGAGGGCGGCCTGGCCGTCCCCGCACAGCCGCAGCACCCGGGCCAGGTAGTAGCGGCCGGTGGCGGCGGAGACCGGTCCGGCGGCGGTCATCAGCCGGGCGCCGCGTTCGGCGGCCTCCCGGGCCTCGGCGAGGCGTCCGGTCTGGGCGGCGTTGAACGCGAACTCGCCGAGGGCGCTGCCTTCGGCGCGTTCGGCGCCGAGGCGGCGGAAGAGTTCGGCGGCGCGGCCGGCGTGTTCGGCGGCCTCGGCGTGGCGGCCGTGGACGCGGGCGTTGCCGGCGAGGTTGACCAGGGCCTTGGCGAGGACCCGTTCGGTGGCGGGCGTGGTGCAGAGGTCGACGGCGCGGCGGAGCTCCGCCTCCGACTCGGCGTAGTGGTTGATGTGCCAGAGCATGGCGCCGCGCAGGTAGCGGGCGAGGGCGAGCGGGCCGTGCGCGCCGCGGGCCCCGGCCTCGTCGGCGAGGCGTCCGGCGAGGTCGACGATGACGCCGGTCTGGGTGCGTTCGGCGAGCACGGCGCCCATCCGGTCGGCGAGTTCGGCGGCGCGGGCGAGCGGCAGGGCGGGGTCGGCGCAGCTGAGCGCGATGGCGGCGGCGTGCACCTCGGCCTGCTCGCGCATCCAGCGCACGGCCTCCTGACCGTCGGCGATGGGCACGCCGGGGGAGGTCACGGGGGCGCGGAGCAGGCTGAGTTCGGCGTCCTCGGCCTTGCGGGCGGCCCGGTCGGCGTTGCGGGCGGCGGCGAGGCAGAAGTCGGTGAGCCGGTCGGCGGCGGCGGTGTGTTCTGCGGGGGGTTCCTCGGCGGCGAGCCGGCCACGGGCGTAGTCGCGGACGAGGTCGTGGAAGCCGTAGCGGCCGAAGCGGGGGGAGTGCAGCAGGTTGAGGTCGACGAGGGTCTCCAGCAGCCGGTCGGCCTCGTCCTCGCTGCGGCCGAGCAGCGCGGCGGCGCAGGGCAGCGGGAGGTCGGGGGCGTCGGGCAGCGAGAGCAGGCGGAAGGCGCGGGCGAGTTCCGGGTCGAGGCGGTGGTAGGAGAGGGCGAAGGTGGCCTCCACGGTCCGCTCGCCGTCGGTGAGTTCGGCCAGCCGGTGCTCCCGGCGCAGTCCTTCGGCGAGGGCGGCGAGGGTGAGCGCGGGGTCGGTGGCGAGCCGGGAGGCCGCGATCCGGACGGCCAGCGGCAGCAGGCCGCAGGCCCGTACGACGTCCTCGGCGGCCGCCGGTTCGGCGGCGACGCGGTCGGCGCCGACGATCCGGGTGAGCAGTTCCAGCGCCTCGGCGGGCGGCAGGGTGTCCAGGCGCAGGTGGTGGGCGCCGGAGAGGCCGGTGAGCCGCCGCCGGCTGGTGATCAGGACGGCGCAGCCGGCGGCGCCGGGCAGCAGCGGTTCGACGTGGTCGAGGGTGGCGGCGTTGTCGAGGACGACGAGGACGCGCCGCCCGGCGAGGGCCGAGCGGTAGAGGGCGCTGCGTTCGCCGGTGTCATTGGGGATCTCGCCGGGGGCGACGCCGAGGGCGCGCAGGAAGCCGGCCAGGACGGTGCCCGGGTCGGGCGGGGTGCGGTCGGCGCCGCGCAGGTCGGCGAAGAGCTGGCCGTCGGGGAAGCGGGCGCGGACCTGCCGGGCGGTGTGCACGGCGAGGGCGGTCTTGCCGACGCCGCCCATGCCGTCCAGGGCGGAGACCACGACGGCGCGCCCGCCGGCCCCGGCCAGCCGGTCGGTGAGGGCGTCCAGTTCCTCGGTGCGGCCGGTGAAGTCGGGCAGCCCGGAGGGGAGCTGGTCGGGCGCCTGCCAGGGCTCGGCGGCGGGCTCGGGGTCGGCGCCGGCCCGGGCGGGCAGCAGGGTGGTGTCCTCGCGCAGGATGCGCAGCTGGAGTTCGGCGGCGGCCCGGTCGTGCGGGGGCAGGGCGGGGCGGGCGTCCTCGTAGACGGCGAGCGCCTCGGCCTTGCGTCCGGCCTGGTAGAGGGCGCGCATCAGGACGGCGGTGAGCCGGGGCCGGCCGGGGTGTTCGAGGGCGAGCGCGGTGGCCTCGGCGGTGAGGTCGCTGCGGTCGCCGAGGTCGGCGTCCAGTTCGAGCTGGGTCTCCTTGGCCGAGATGCGCTGTTCGGCGAGGCGGGCCCGGAGTGCTTCGGCGTGCGGCCCGGGGAGCCCGGCGAGGGCTTCGCCGGCCCACAAACGCTGGGCGCGGTGCAGCACCTCCCGGACCTCCTGCCCGGGCGCGTCCGCCCGGCGCAGGTGCTCGGCCTCGGCGAGCAGGGCCTGCCACTGCTGGGTGTCGGTGGGGGCGGCGCGCAGGGCGTAGCCGTCGCCGACGCGGTGCAGCGGCAGCTGGTCCGGGTCGCCCGCGGTGTGCGGCCTGAACGCGGCGCGCAGCCGGGAGACGGCCAGCTGGACGGCCTTGCGCGGGTCGGACGGCGGGGTGCCGCCCCACACGCCCTCGACCAGCACCGAGCTCGCGACCGTCCGCCCGGCGGCGCCGATCAGCACGGCGAGCAGGGCGCGCTGCTGCGGGCGGCCGAGCTCCACCTCTTCCGTCCCGTACCAGGCCCGTAGCGGGCCGAGCAGCGCGAAGCGCAGTCCGGTCCCCCCGATGTCCACCATGTCGTCCCGTTTCGTGAGTCGTCCCGTGCCGGGATCTCGCCACTTCCGTCCGGACTGCGGCGCCCCCGTACCCCGGCTTCTATGCTCTGTTCACAGATTGTGCCCTGGACGTCGGAATTCCGAGAGGGTGGGGAGTGGAGCTCGATTTCCGCGTGCTGGGGCCGTTGCGCGCCCGGTGCGAGGGCCGTGAGGCCGACCTCGGCAGGCCGCAGCAGCGGGCGGTGCTGGCCGCGCTGCTGCTCGCCCCTGGGCAGTTGGTGCCGACGGACCGCCTGGTCGAAGGCCTGTGGGGTGAGGACGACGCCCGCTGGCCGAAGGATCCGGTGGGCCAGATCGGCACCCACGCGCACCGGTTGCGGCGGGCCCTGGACGCGCCCGGGCTGCTGGTGGCGGCGGCCGGCGGGTACCGCCTGTCGGTGCCGCGCGACGCGGTGGACCTGTTCCGGTACGAGGCCGCGGTGGCCGAGGCCGTCGCGCTGCGTCACCGGGATCCGCTGCGCGCCCGGGAGTTGCTGATCGGGGCGCTCGACGCCTGGGAGGGCCCGCGGGCGCTGGAGGGCGTGCCCGGTCCGCTCGCCGAGCGGGCCCGCGAGCGGCTGGCGGCCGGGCGGCTGGCGGCGCTCAAGGTGCGGTACGACCTGGACCTCGCGCTCGGCGGCCACGAGGAGGTGCTGGAGGCGCTGGATCCGCTGGGCGAACTGGCGCGGGCGTACCCGCTGGACGAGGAGGTGCACCGGCTGCACCTGCTGGCGCTGCACCGCTGCGGCCGTTCCGAGCGGGCGCTGGCGGCGTACGAGGAGCTGCGGGAGCGGCTGGACCGGGAACTGGGCCTCGAACCGGGGGCCGCGGTGGCGGAACTGGCCGAGCGGGTCCGGGGCGGGGAGCCCGTGGCGGCGGCCCGGGCGCTGCCCCGACCGTGCCAGCTGCCGCCGGACATCCCCGACCTGGTCGGCCGGGCCGGGCTGGTGGGGGAGGCGGAGCGGGCGCTGCGGGCCGGCGCCTCGCCGGTGGTGGGGCTGTCGGGGCCCTCCGGCAGCGGGGCCTCGGCGCTGGCCGTGCACGTCGCCCACACGGTGCAGGACGCCTTCCCGGACGGGCAGTTGTACGCGGCCGGCGGGGAGGCCGGTGCCGTGCTGGCGGGCTTCCTGCGCGCCCTGGGGGAGCGGCCCGGCGACGGCGCGGGGGCCGTCGAGCTCGGCGCGCGCTACCGCGAACTGCTCGCCGGGCGGCGGGTGCTGGTGGTGCTGGACGGGGTGGCCGACCCCGGGCTGCTGCTCCCCGAGGTGCCGGGCTGCGCCGTGGTGGTGGCGGGCGCCGAGCCCGGGGCGCTGCCCGGCTGCGCCGTGCGGCTCGCGGTGGGACCGCTGGAGCCGCACGACGCCTACGAGTTGCTGGCCCGGATCGTGGGCGCGGAGCGGATCCGCCGCGAGCCGGACGCGGTGGCGGGGCTGGCCGCGATCTGCGGGTACCTGCCCGTCCTGCTGCGGACGGCGGCGACCCGGCTGGCGGCCCGCCCGCAGTGGTCGGTGGCCGACCTGGTCCGCTGGTTCGCGGGGCGGGGCTGAGCCCGTCCCAGCGGCCTCAGTACAGGTCGGAGGAGAGGGCAACGGTGTTGGGGTCGCCGCCGTTGCCGCTGCGGGGGATGATGCCGCCGTTCCAGTGGACGCCGGAGCGGCCGGCGTCGAAGACCATCAGCTTGGCGTGCGGGTGGCCGGCCGTGCCGAGGGACCAGCAGACGCCGCCGTTGGCGGAGTAGACCACGAGGTTGCCGTCGGACTGCATGACGGCCTTGTAGCCGCAGCCGACGGTGTTGCTGGCATAGGCGACCTTGGTGAACTGCCCGTTGCCGTCCTTCTGGTAGACGACGAAGTTGCCGTCGGGCTGCATGATCACTCGGGCGGTCATGGAGTCGACGTGCCAGCCCGGGTAGAGCGGCTCGTCGTCGTAGATCGCGGTGTAGCCGTCGCCCTTTTCGAGCGCCGCCTGGGCGGTGCCGGTGGTGGCCATCGTCCCGGCCAGGGCGAGGGCGGTGGTCGCGCCGGCCATGGCCATGTGCCGGAGGGTCCTCTTCGTCTTCATGTCCCCGTGTCGCCTCTCTCGGTCCTCCGCGCCCCGTGTTCCCCCGGGGGCGCCGTGTCGCGATGATCATCGCGCGGGCCGGTAGACAAGCGATGAACGCCCGCCCGCCGGGTTCGGCGGGCGGGCGTCGTGCGCCAGGGTTCGGGCGTCGGTCGGCAGCGGATGTCCGGCGGGCCGGCGACGGTCCGGGCGTTCGAGGCGGGCGATCGGGGCGGGCGATCGGGGCGCCCGCGTCAGCGGTCTCAGTACAGGTCGGAGCTGCGGAGGTTCTTCCACTCCAGGCTGTGGGCCGGCGGGGTGGCGTAGCAGATCGCGAGGCCGCCCTTCTCGGCGACCACCAGGGTGGCCAAGCCGGCCGGGTTGGTCTTGAAGGTGTTGCTGGACCAGCAGGGCTTGCTGTCGGCGCTGTAGACGACGAAGTTGCCGTCGCCCTGCATGATCGCCTTGACGCCGCAGCCGAGCGTCCCGGGGGCGACCCAGACCGGGTGGGGGTTGACCGGGACGCCCCGGTAGAGCACCAGGTTGCCGTCGCCCTGCATGATCAGGCTGGTGTCACCGGCGGTGAGGCGGTCGCCCGGGTAGAGGACCCCGGGCTCGTTCAGGCTCGCGGTGTCGGCCGCCTGCGCGGTGCCCGCCGACACCATCGTCCCCGCCAGCGCCAGCACACCGGCGGTCGCGGCCAGGGCCATGCGCCGCGGGCCCGTCTTCGTCTTCGTCGTCTTCGTCGTCTTCGTCGTCTTCCGCATGTCCCCGGGTGCCTCTTCTCGTTCGTCCGCGCCCCTTGTTCCCCCAGGGGGCGCCGTATGGCAATGATCATCGCGCAGGGCGGTAGACAAGCGATGAACGCCCGCCGGGCGGGGGACGGGCACCAGTCCGCACCCCCGCGCGCCCGTGTGAAACCCTCGGCCCATGGGGGATGAGTTCACGCGCCGCATGGCCGCCGCCTGGGAGTGGTGGGACGCCGCCATCGAGGATTCCCAGGAGGGGCGCTGGGTCCGCTCCGCCCTCGAACGGGAGATCGTCGACGACCTCGCCGCCGCGACCGTCGGCTGCCCGCCCCGGCCCGGTGAACTCCCCTGGCCGGCCCGGCTGGCCCGGATCGCCCGCTGGGCCGCCGCGCTGCGGCTCGCCGCCCGGGCCGGCGGCTGGGAGCTGATGCCGGTGAGCGGCACGGCCCCGGCCCGGCCGGCCGGGATGGCGACCCTGCTCTCCGCCCTCCACGCGGCCGGAGAGCAGGGCGAACTCTGGCTCGACGGCCTCCGCGCGGACGGCCCGCCGCCCGTCGCCGAGGTGGTGAGGGTCGAGGCTTTCCTCTTCGGCCCGGGCTCCGCCGAGGACCTCCGCCAGTTCTTCTACGACTGACGCGACTGATGCGACTGATGTGACCGGGGCGGGCGCCTCGGCGGTGCGCGATTCCCTGCCGCCCCAGGTGCAACCGAACACCTGTGTCCACCCGTTTCAGCAGGTGTGAACCTCACCGGCACCCCGTTCTTCGTTCTCGCGCTGCTCCTCGTCCCGCTCTCCGTGGGCCTGCTGATGTACCTGTGGAACCGGGTGGGCGGCCCGCGGGCCCTGCGGTTCGGGTCGCGGCTGCTCATGGTGGCTTTCGCCCAGGTCACGGCGGTGACGCTGGTGTTCGTGCTGGTGAACAACGACAACCAGCTGTACGGCAGCTGGGACGACCTGCTCGGCACCGGCAACCACGTGCGCGCCGTGCCCGTGCCGCCCCCGGCGGACGCCACGGCGGCGGCGAACGCGCCCGACCAGCCCAAGGTGGTGCAGCAGTTCGGGCCGGTGGACGACAACGCCGTGCCGAAGGACGTGAAGACGACCCAGCTCAAGGGCCGGGTGTCCGGGGTGGACGGCGAGGTGCTGGTCTGGACGCCGCCGCAGTACGACGACCCGGCCTACAAGGACAAGAAGTTCCCGGTGGTCGAACTGCTCGCGGGCTTCCCCGGCTCGTCCAGCGCCTGGTTCGGCAGCATGAACGTCTCCAAGCAGCTGGGGCCGCTGATGAAGTCCGGGCAGATCGCGCCGTTCATCCTGGTCTCGCCGCGTGTCGTACTGCTCGGCAGCCACGTCGACACCGGCTGCGCGGACGTGCCGGGCAAGGTCAACGCCGAGACCTGGCTGGCCCGCGACGTGCCGCAGATGGTGCTGGACAACTTCCGCGCCGAGCCGGGCCCGGAGCACTGGGGGGTGGCCGGCTACTCGGCGGGCGCGCACTGCGCCGTCCGGCTCGCGCTGGGCCACCCGAACCGGTTCCACGCGGGCGTCAGCATGTCCGGCTACAACGACCCGATGGGGGAGTCCGACTCGCTGACCGCCAAGGACGCGCACCTGCGCGAGGTCTCCAACCCGCTCTACCTGCTCCAGCACACGCAGACGCCGCCCAACGTCGCTCTGTACATGACGGGCAAGAAGGGCGACGGCCTGGAGGACGCCCAGGCGCTCCAGAAGAACGCCAAGGCGCCGACCACCGTCAACCCGGTGGAGGTCAACGGCCCGCACCTGACCTCCACCTGGCAGCCGCTGGTGCCGTCGGTCTTCACCTGGCTCACCCAGACCATCGGGAAGACCGGCTGACGGTCTGCGGTCTGCCGTCTGCCGTCCGGCCCTCTGCCGTCCGCGCTCTGCGGTCTGCGGTCTGCGGTCAGCGTTGCGGCAGCTCGCAGCCGTCCGGCCCGCAGGCCTCGGCGTCGCCGGACGCGCCGACCTGGACCAGCGGGGTCGGCACCCGGCTCGCCCAGGCCTGCTCCAGCGCCATGGTGAAGGTCTCGGCGGGCTGGGCGCCGGACACCCCGAGCCGCCGGTCGAGGACGAAGAACGGCACGCCCGTCGCCCCCATGGCGCTCGCCGTCGCCTCGTCCTCGCGCACCGCCTCGGCGTACGCCTCCGGGTCGGCCAGCACGGCGGCGGCCGCCCCGCCGTCCAGCCCGGCCCCGACGGCCAGCTCGACCAGCCGCCCGGGGTCGAAGGCGGAGCGCTCCTCGGCGAAGTTGGCCCGGTACAGGGCGTCCAGCAGCTCGGCCTGTCGGCCGTGCTCGGCGGCGAAGTGCAGCAGCCGGTGCATGTCGAAGGAGTTCGCGGCGTCCCGGCCCTCGTCCAGGTACGGCAGGCCCTCGCCGCGCGCGTTCTCGGCGATCCGGGCCTCCGCGGCCTCGGCCTGCTCCAGGCTCATCCCGTACTTGGCGGCGAGCAGCGGGACCACCGGCCGGGCCGCCGTCGGCGCGTGCGGGTCCAGCTCGAAGGAGCGGTGGACGACCTCCACCTCGTCGCGGTGCGGGAACGCCGCCAGGGCCCGTTCGAACCGGGCCTTGCCGATGTAGCACCACGGACAGTTGATGTCGCTCCAGATCTCCACGCGCACGGCGCCGCACTCCTTCTGCTCCCGCGCGGTCCGTCCGCGCCTGCGGTGGTCCCAACGCGGTCGAGGACCTGAATATTTCTTGCCCTGAAATATTCAGGTCCGGGGGTCGGTGACCGCGCGCTCGTAGCGGCTCATCCAGAGCACCGGGACGTCCTCCTCCGGCTGCCCCGGCAGGCCGAGCCAGCGGGCGTCGCCGCGGTGGGTGAAGCCGCGGCGCTCGTAGTAGTCGCGCAGCGAGCGGTTGTGGGCGACGCAGTCCAGGCGGAGGGCGGCCGCGCCGCGCTCGCGGGCGCGGTCCCCGGCCCAGGCGAGGATCACCCCGCCCAGGCCGCGGGCCGACCGGCGGACGGCGAGCCGGTGCACGTAGCCGGCCGTGCCGCCGACGTCCGCCCACAGGTCGTCGGCCCAGTCCAGGGTGACCGTTCCGGCGGTCTTGTCGCCGACGTCCACCAGCCAGGTCTCGCCGCGGTCGATCGCCCCGGCCACCCACGCGGGCGGGAAGCGGTCCGGCCACTGGCGGATGCCGCGCCCGCCCAGCCAGCCGGCCGCCTCGTCCAGCACCTCCAGCACCGTGCCGGTGCGGTCCGGGGTGGCGGGCCGGAACGACACCCGGTCGCCGGCCCACTCGATCGGAGCGTTCGTCGTTGCCACAGTCCTGTCCGTCCTACCGTTCGGGTGCGAAGGCCGATGTGGGATCCCCCGCCGTCCAGCGTTCCGGCTCCGCCGATTCTTCCGGCGCCTCCGGCACTTCTGGCACCTCCGGCCCTTCCGGCGCCTCCGGTGCTGCCGGAGCGGGTGGTCGGCCCGGGCGGACGGTCGGGTCCCAGAGGCCGGTGGCCTCGCCGCGCGCGAGGTGCTCGGCGTAGACGGCGGTCTTCCAGGCGATCACCGAGCGGCACTCCTCCAGCGCCCGGATCCGCTCGTCGACCCGCCGCTGGTGGGCGTCGAGCAGGCGCAGCCGCTCGGCCTCGTTGCCCGGGCCCCGTCGCACCAGCTCGGCGAAGTGCCGCAGCTCGGCCAGCGGCATGCCGGACTCGCGCAACCTGACGCAGATCCGCAGCCACTCCACGTCGAACGCGCCGTAGCGCCGACGGCCGCCCGCGCCGCGCCGGACCGGTTCGACCAGCAGGCGCTCGCGCTCGTAGAAGCGCAGGGCGTCCACGCTGAGCCCGGTCCGCTCCGCCACCTCGCCGATGCCCAGCTCCGCCGCCCGGCCCTCGCCCCCGTGCCCGTGCTCGTGCCCGTGCTCGTCACCCACCATGGCGCCCAGCCTAGTTCGGAGGCGACGGACTTGAGCTGGACCGCACTCCAGCTCCTACCGTCCTCGCCATGACCACCGATGACCAGCGGCCGCTCGGCTCGCCCTTCTCCGCCACCAGCACCGCCGAGGCCGTCATGGCCGGCCTCGACCTCACCGGCCGGACCGCCGTCGTGACCGGCGGCGCCTCCGGTCTCGGCCTGGAGACCGTACGGGCCCTGAGCGCGGCCGGCGCCCGGGTGATCGTCCCGGCCCGCCGACCGGAACCCGCCCGCGACGCGCTGCGCCACCTCGACGGCTGCGAGGTCGTGCCGGCGGACCTCACCGACCTCGACAGCGTGCGCACCGCCGCCGAGCTGATCGCCGGGGCCACCCGCCACGTCGACCTGCTGTTCGCCGTCGCCGGGGTGATGGCCACCCCGGAGCGGCGCGTCGGGCCGGGCTGGGAGGGGCAGTTCGCCGCCAACCACCTCGGGCACTTCGCGCTCGCCCGCGCGCTCCACCCGTTGCTCGCGGCGCGCGGGGCCCGGGTGGTCGTCAACAGCTCGGCCGGGCACGCCCTCACCGACATCCGGTGGCACGACCCGCACTTCCACGACGGGTACGACAAGTGGCTCGCGTACGGGCAGTCCAAGACCGCCAACGTACTGTTCGCCGCGCACCTCGACGTGCTCGGGCGGGCCGACGGCGTCCGGGCCTTCGCGCTCCACCCCGGCAAGGTCATCACCGGCCTCCAGCGGGAGCTGACGCTCCGGGAGCAGGTCGACCGCGGCTGGGTGGACGAGCGGGGCGCGGTCGTCGGGGCGGACTTCAAGAGCCCCTCCCAGGGCGCCGCCACCGGCCTGTGGGCGGCGACCTCCCCGCTCCTCGACGGCCGCGGCGGGCTCTACCTGGAGGACTGTGAGGTCGCCCGGGTCGCCGCCCCCGGGCAGCCGATGGACGACGGCGGCGTCCGCGCGTACGCCCTCGACCCCGGTTCGGCGGCCCGCCTCTGGGAGGTCTCCCTCGCCGCGACCGGAGCCGCCCCGATCACCCGTTGAGGGCAGGACCGGACCGCTACAGGCAGATCCAGCAGTACAGCCGTTCGCCCGCCGCCCGCGCCCGCCGCCCGCGCCCGGCGGGCGAGGGCGATCAACTCCCCGGCCAGTGGGGCGAGATCCGCCGGATCCGACCGGCCCCGCTCCTCAGCACGACGCCCGGGCCGATCCGCTTGGCCTCGACCACGTCGAAGTCCGCGCCGACGACGGCCGACGAGCCGTCGGCCGCTGCCAACGCCCGCACCACGGCCTCCGCGTCAGGCGCGCGGAAATAGTCGGTCAGCACACCCATCCCGGCTGCCACCCCCTCGTCTCGGTCCTGCGGGCAGTCCAGCAGACGCCACTGACACCGTTCACTCGATCGGCTGACGTCCGGAGCGGGAAGTCGGCCGGTCCGACGTCCCGCTCCACGGACGGGCCCGTCAGGCGAAGGACGGCCAGCGGGCGGCGGCCCAGACGTGCCAGTCGGCCCAGGGGGCCGGAGGCGGGTCGAGGTGGTGACCGGCCAGTTCGGCGGGGTCGGGTTCCTCGAAGTGGGCGCGGCCGTCGAGGAGGTCGGCCTCGGTCATCGGGAAGGTCTCGTCCGGGGTGGTGGCCCAGCGGTGGGCGATCCGGGCGCGCTGGGTGTGCTGGTCCACCGGGAGGTAGTGGAGCCGGCAGGACGCCCCGGCCGCGGCCGCCAGCCAGCGGATCGCGGAGCGTTCGTCGCGCCCCCAGCAGCCGAAGTCGACGACGACGTCGGTGCCCGCGCGCAGGGCCTCCAGTCCGAGCGAGAGCAGGCGGCCCTCCAGCACGTCCCGCTTGCCCCCGGCCTCGGCCCCGGCCGGGCCGAACAGCGGGAGCATCCACTCGTCCGGGCTCAGCCGGACCGCCCGGTGCTCCGCGGCGAGCCGGCGCGCCAGGGTCGTCTTTCCGGCGCCGGGCAGCCCGACCATCAGGAAGAGCGTCGTCACGCCCGCATGGTGGCAGCCGCGGCGCGGCGGGCGCGAACGCATTTGCCCGCGGAGCGGGAAACCGGACCGGCCGACGTCCCGCTCCGCGGGCACCCGGCGGCCCGGCGGGTCAGCAGGAGATGTTGCCGCCGCCGACGTTGGTGCCGAGCACGCCGACGAACTGCTTGAACAGGTTGATCCGGTCGTTGCGCTCGTCCGGGTTCTTGCCGTTGCACTCCAGGTCGCCGTTGATGCTGCGGATGGTCTCGCCGAAGCCCCGGTTGTTGACGATGGCGTCGTGCGGGGTCATGGTGCCGGCGCCCTTCTGGGTGTCCCAGAACCAGAGGGCCGTCTTCCAGGAGACGGCCGGGTCGGTCTGCACCAGGTTCGGGTTGCGCAGCAGGTCGATGCCCAGGGCGTCGCCCGCGGCCTTGTAGTTGAAGTTCCAGCTGAGCTGCAGCGGCCCGCGCCCGTAGTAGGCGGACGTCCCGGCCGGACAGCCGTAGGACCGGCCGGTGTCGCAGTAGTGGCCGTAGTTGGCCTTGTTCTGCTCGACGACGTACTTGAGCCCGCCGGTCTCGTGGCTGACGTTGGCCAGGAAGGCGGCGGCCTCGCGCCTGCGGGTGGCGTCGTCGCCGCTGGTGGTGAACTTCGGGTAGGCGCCCAGGGCGTCGGTGAGGCCCTTGTACGTGTAGAAGGAGTTCCGGTTCGGGAACATCTTGTTGAACTGGGCCTCGCTGACCACGAAGGACGCCGCGGCGGCCGGGGTGGCGACCGGCCCGGTCAGGGCGAGGGTGCTCAGGACGGCGGCCGCGGCGAGTGCGGAGAGGGTGCGGGAGGGCTTCATCGTTCCTCGTCAAGGGTGGGGATGCGGAGGCGAAGGGTGCTTCGCTCTCGAAGCACCGGAGTCATCGTGGTGGCCGCCGCCCTCGACCTGAACCCTTCCCCGCCCCAAACCACTCGTAAGGGTCTTGTCCGGTGGGGCAGTTGTCCGTCACGCCCACCGCAGGGTGATCATCCGCCAGTCATACGCACCGGATAGCCTCGTCCGCGCACGAAGACCGAGGAACCAGCGAACACCGCGCGACCGCGACCGGGGGACAGGGCATGGCGCACACCGACGACGACGGCGACGAACGGCTGGCGGCCGAGGGCGAGGTGGCCGTCGCCCGGCTCGCGATCGACTCCGGGGACCTCGGCCACGCCGCCGACCACCTCGCCGATGCCATCCTCACCGACCCCCAGCTGCCCGAACTGCACGAGGCCCTGGCCGAGTTGTGCGCCGCCACCGGCGGCCCGGCCGCGGCCCGCGAGCTGTTCCCGCTGGACGGCGAGGTCTATCTGGGCACGGTCGTCTGCCGCGCCCACGTGGAGGCCGCCGCCGGGGACTGGGACACCGCCGTCGGCCTGCTCGCCTCGGCGATCCAGTACGAGCCGGCCCGCCCCTGGGCGCACACCGCCTGGCTCGCCCGCGAGGACCTGCCCACCCTGGTCGACCCGGACGCCGTCGCCCAGGCGGTGGCCCGCGCCGCCGGCGCGCTCCCGGACCCGCTGCCCGCCGAACTCGCCGACGCCGTCAGACCCTTCGAGCGCTTCCTGCGGGCCGTGGTGGCCCGCCACCCCGACCACCCGCTGCTGCTGGCGATGGCCTCCGGCCTGACCCGCCGCTTCGGCGCCACCACCCGCGCCGTCGAACTCGCCGAGCGGGCCCACCGGCTGGCCCCCGACTACCTGCCCGCCGTGATGCTCGGCAACGCCCTGCGCGCCGACGGCCGCCCCGAGGCGGCGCTCGCCGTCTGGGAGGCCGAACTGTCCCGGGTCGCACCGGCCGGGGGCAACTCCAGCGGCTACCTCGCGGTGGACGTCGCCGAACTGTACGGCGCCCTCGGCCGGCCCGCCGAGGGCCTGCCCTGGCTGGAGCGGGTCCTCGCCGCCGAACCCGGGCACCCCAAGGCCGGCCCCGCCCTGTACGGCCTGCGGCACGCCGTCGACGGCGAGGCGGTCCACCTGCTCGCCCTCGCCGACCACCACCGGGACCACCCCGACCACGCGTACGCCCAGGACCTGCTGGAGCGGCTCAGCCACCGGGAGTCCTGGCTCGGGATGGTCTCCGGCACCACCGAGGCGACCGTCAACGTGCTGCACCAGGTGCTCGGTTCGTCCGGCACCGGCCGCGACACCGAGGTCGACTGCACCGCCTCCGCCGTCGAGCCGCCCAGCTCGGTGCTGGCCGTGCACCTCGCGCTGCCGCGCTCCACGGTGTCCTACCGGTCCGTCGGCGAGCCCGACCCCAGGCTGCCGCTGACCGAGCCCACCACCCGGATCTGGGCCTGGGACGGCACCGACCCGCGTCCGGCCGTCGCCGCGCCCGCCCCGGCCAGCGCCGAGCTCGTGCGCGCCACCGCCGAGATCGTCTGGCCGACCGTCCCCGCCGCCTACGACCACGCCGTCCGGCTGGCCGGGCTCCCGCTGGACGAGCTGCTCGGCGTGCTGGTCCACCCGCCGCTGCCGCGCGAGGACGACCTCGGCCGCGCGCTGCTCGCCCACCAGCCCGAGCTGTGGGTGCGCGCCGTCCAGGCCTTCGCCTGCCTCGGCATCGCCCACCACCGCACCGACCAGCCCTGGGAGGGCTCCGAACGCCGCCGGGTGCTGCGCGACCTGCTGCTCGGCCCGGAGGACTGGGTGGTCGAGGCGGCCGGCTTCGCGTTGGTCGCGATCGGCTGGACCCACCCCGCCGCCCGCGCCGACGTCGCCGCGCTGCTGCGGCAGCGGCTGCACTACAGCGCCCGGGCGAGCCGCAGCCGGGTGGTGACGATCCTGCGCTCGTACTGCGCCCTGGTGCTGGCCGCGCCGTGGGTGGAGCGGTCCGACCGCGAGCTCGCCCGGCAGCTGCTGGCCGAGGCCGACGCCCGGGACGGCCGGGACGGCGAGGCCGAGGAGGCCGAGGGCGCCGAGGGCCCTGAGGGTGCTGAGGGACCTGAGAGCGCTGAGGGTGCTGAGCGACCCGGGGACGCCGACGCGCCCGGCCCGGCGGTGCCCGAACCCCCGCAGCGGCAGTGGCAGGGGCAACGGCCGGCGGAGCCGGGGCGGTCCCGCCCCGGTCTGCTCCGCCGGCTCTTCGGCCGCTCCTAGCGCCCGTCCTCCCCGGGCCGGCCCCCGGACTGTCCCGGCCCGCCACGGGTCCTGGCCGGCGCCCTACACGCCCGGCAGGGTCTCCTGGTCCACGTCGAACCGGGCGACCCGCTCCGCCGGGTCCCGGCACTCCGGCCCGAGCCGGAGCATCCGCGACTCCGGGTCGTGCAGGGGCCGGTGGCAGCGCCGGCAGGTGACCCGGGGGCGGAGGACCTGGGTGGTGTCCGTGCCGGGAAGCGGCTGAGGGCTGGTCATGGGGAGACGGTAGCCGCCGCCTCCCGTGGGAGGATCCTCCGCATGGCCACCGACCGCAGCAGCGCCGACCGCAACGGCGCCGACCGCAGCAGCGCCGACCGCAACGGCGCCGAGCGCAGGAGCGCCGACCGCGCCAACGCCGACCGCAGCAGCGCCGGAGACCCGGCGCGCACCCTCGCCCTGCTCTGGGGGCTCACCGCCGAGGAGAAGCCGGGCCGCCGCGGCCCCCGGCAGGCCCGGTCGACCGGCGAGATCGCCGCCGTGGCCGTCGCCCTGGCCGACGCCGAGGGCGTGGAGGCCGTCACCATGCGCCGGGTGGCCCAGGAGCTGGGGCTGTCCCCGATGGCCCTGTACACCTACGTGCCGGGCAAGGCCGAGCTGCTCGACCTGATGCTCGACACCGTCTACGCCACCATGCCCCGCAGCGCCCCGGCGGAGGCGGGCTGGCGGGCCAGGGCCACCGCCGTCGCGGACGACAACCGGGCGCTGTTCCGCGCCCACCCGTGGGTCGCCGCCGTCTCCACCAGCCGTCCGCCGCTCGGCCCCGGCCTGATGGCCAAGTACGAGTACGAGCTGCGCGCCCTGGAGGGCACCGGCCTGCCCGACGTCGAGCTGGACGCCGCGCTGACCCACCTGCTCGGCTTCGTCCAGACCTGCGCCCGGATGGCCGCCGACGAGCGGGCCGCCCAGCAGGACAGCGCGATGACCGACGCCCAGTGGTGGCAGGCCAACGCCGAGCTGCTGGCCCGGGTCTTCGACCCCGAGCGCCACCCGGTGGCCGCCAGGGTCGGCGCCGCGGCGGGCGAGGCGCACGGCGGCGCGTACGACCCGGACCACGCGTACGCCTTCGGCCTGGCCCGGGTGCTGGACGGGCTGGAGGCCCTGATCAGGGAGCGGTAGCCCGCCCGTCGTACTCCTCGCGCGCCGCGACCACGGCGGCCACCCGCCGCTCCGACCAGTGGGCGAGCGCCGCGACCAGCTCCGCCGCCTCCCGCCCGAGCGGGGTGAGGCTGTAGTCGACCCTGGGCGGGATCACCGGGTACGCCTCGCGCAGCACGAAGCCGTCCCGCTCCAGCGTCTGGAGGGTCTGGGCGAGCATCTTCTCGCTGACCCCCGAGACCTGCCGCCGCAGTTCGCTGAACCGGTAGCCGCGTTCGCGCAGCGCGCCGAGGACGAGCACGCCCCAGCGGCTGGTGACGTGCTCCAGCACGCCCCGGGACGGGCACATCCGGTCGAAGACGTTCGCCGCGGGCGGTACGGCGTCGACCGGCGCCCCGCCCACCGTCCGTACGGTGCTTACCTTCATGTCAGTACCCTACTTCGAAGTGCGTACTTTCGAAAGGTTAGTGCCAGCCCTAGGGTGAGTGTCGAGGCCAGGACCCATCCAGAGGAGCACCCCATGTACGTCGTCACCGGAGCCACCGGCCAGCTCGGCCGCCTCGTCGTCGAGGGCCTGCTGGCGCAGGTCCCCGCGAGCGAGGTGGCGGTCGCCGTCCGCTCCGCCGGGAAGGCGGCCGACCTGGCCGCGCGCGGGGTCGACGTCCGGGTGGTCGACTACGACCGGCCGGAGAGCCTGGCCGGCGCCTTCGCCGCCGGGGACCGGGTGCTGCTGATCTCGGGCAGCGAGGTCGGCCGCCGGATCCCGCAGCACCGGGCCGTGGTCGAGGCCGCCCGGGCGGCCGGGGTCGCCCTGCTCGCCTACACCAGCATCCCGGCCGCGGCCACCTTCCGGCTGGCCGACGAACACCGGGCCACCGAGGAGCTGATCCTCGCCTCCGGCCTGCCGTACGCCTTCCTGCGCAACGGCTGGTACACCGAGAACTACCTGGGCGACGCGGCCGGCACGGTCGAGCGCGGCGTGGTGCTCGGCAGCGCCGGGGACGGCCGGGTGGCCACCGCCCCGCGCCGGGACTACGCCGACGCGGCGGTCGCGGTGCTGCTGGGCGAGGACAAGGGCGACGACGCGAGCGGCGACGCGAGCGGCGACGGCGCGGGCGAGCAGGGCCGGGTGTACGAGCTGAGCGGCGACACCGCCTGGAGCCTGCCCGAGCTGGCCGCCGAGCTGGCGCAGGCCTCCGGCCGGCCGGTCGCGCACCGCGACGTCACCCCGGCCGAGCACCTGGAGGTCCTGGTCGGCGCGGGCCTGCCGCAGGGCTTCGCGGAGGCGCTGGTCGACGTGGACGCGGGCATCGCGCGCGGCGAGCTGGCCGGCACCCCGGGCGACCTGGCCCGGCTGATCGGCCGCCCGACCGCCCCGCTGGCGCGGTCCGTCCGCGAGGCGCTGGCCGCCCGGCCGACCGGCGCCTGACCAGCGGGGACGCCCGAGCCGTCCAGCATTCAAGCAATGTCATGACCAAAATCCGGAAACGGAGATGACAGCCCGCCCTCCCGCCCGCTACCGTCGCATCGATGTTCACGCGCGCGGGAGGGCACTCGGCCATGCCACAGACGACCCAGCAGGACAGCGGCCGAGGCCTCTGGTACGGCATGGCGGCCTACGGGATCTGGGGGATCTTCCCCCTGTTCTGGCCGCTGCTGGAGCCCGGCGCCGCCGACGACATCCTCGCCAACCGGATGGTCTGGTCGCTGGTCGCGGTGGTGCTGATGCTGGTCGCCCAGCGGCACTGGAGCTGGATACGCCCGCTGCTGCGCCAGCCCCGCCGACTCGCCATGCTGGCCGCCGCGGCCACCGTGATCTCCGTCAACTGGGGCGTCTACATCTGGGCCGTCAACAACGGCCACGTGGTGGAGACCAGCCTCGGCTACTTCATCAACCCCCTGGTCACCATCGGCTTCGGCGTCCTGGTGCTCAAGGAACGGCTGCGCACCGTGCAGTGGACGGCCGTCGGCATCGGCGCCGCCGCCGTCGCGGTGCTCACCGCCGCCTACGGGCAGCTGCCCTGGGTCGCGCTCACCCTGGCGCTCTCCTTCGCCACCTACGGCCTGTTGAAGAAGCAGGTCGGGCTGAGCGGGCTGGAGAGCCTGGCCGCGGAGAGCGCCTTCATGTTCCCCTTCGCCCTCGGCTACCTCGTCTACCTGGAGGTCAGCGGGCGCGGCACCTTCGGGCACACGGTGGCCGGCTCGTACGGCTGGGGGCACTCCGCGCTGCTGGTGGTCAGCGGGGTGATCACCGCCGTCCCGCTGCTGTTCTTCGGCGCGGCCGCCGTCCGGGTGCCGCTGACCGTGCTCGGCCTGCTGCAGTACCTGGCGCCGGTGTTCCAGTTCCTGATCGGCGTCGCGGTGTTCCACGAGTCGATGCCGCCCGCGCGCTGGGCCGGCTTCGCCCTGGTGTGGGCCGCGCTCGCGCTGCTCACCTGGGACGCGCTGCGCCAGGTGCGGGCCGACCGCGCCGGGCGGACCGCGGCCGTGCCGCGACCCGCCCCGGCGGGGGCGGCCAAGGAACCCGTCAGGCGCTGATGTCGCGGCTGGTGAACCGGGCCCAGGCCGCCGAGCCGAACACGGCGACGTAGGCGGCCTGGAGGCCGAGGTCCTTCCACACGCCGTCCCAGTACATCGGCTCGCGCAGCAGGTCCGAGAAGCTCATCCAGTAGTGGGTGAACAGGAACGGCCGGACCGCGTCCAGCTGCGGGAAGGCGTCCAGGATCTGCACCGTGATCACCAGCCCGACGGTCGCGGCCATCGCCGCGATGCCGCTGCCGGTGAGGGTGGAGACGAACAGCCCGATCGCCACCAGCCCGGCCAGCGAGGCGGCCACCACCCCGGCCACCAGCACCGCCCGCAGCAGGGCGTCGCCGAAGCCGATGGTGTCCCCGGAGATCAGGGTGACCTCGCCGAGCGGGAACAGGGTGGCGCCGGTGGCCAGCGCCGTCACCGCGACCGCCGCGGTGGCGGCCAGGCAGAACACCAGCCCGGCGGTGAACTTGGCGGCCAGCAGCCTGGTCCGCCCGGCCGGCGCGACCAGCAGGTAGCGCAGCGTCCCGGTGGCCGCCTCGCCCGCCACCGAGTCCCCGGCGACCACGCCGACCGTCATCGGCAGGAAGACCGGCAGGGCCACCGCCAGCGCGGTGAACACCAGGAACAGGCCGTTCTGGGTGGTCTGCGCGATGAAGCTCGGCGCACCCCCGCCACCGCCGCGCGGACTGTCGGTGTTGAGCTTGACGATCATCCCGATCAGGACCGGCAGCGCCGCCAGGATGCCCAGCAGCACCTTGGTGCGCATCCGGCGGAAGGTCAGGTGCAGCTCGTTGCGGAACAGCGCCAGGAAGCCGGACGCGGTCTGCGGCCGCCGCCCGGCCACCGGCGCCGTCCCGGTCACCGGCGCCGTCCCGGTCACCGGCGCCGTCCCGGCCGTCGCCGTCGAAGCCCCGGCCGGGGCCGCTGCGTCCGCCGTCGTCCCGGCCGCCGAAGCCTCAGCCCGCGACATCGAAGCCCTCCCCGGTCAGCGCCACGAAGGCGTCCTCCAACGTGCCCCGCTCCAGCCCGAACCCGTGCACCCGGACCCCGGCCTCGACCAGCGCCGCGCACAGCTTGGGCAGCGCCTCGTCGCCGCTCGCGCCCAGCTCGCCGTCGACCCGGCCCTCGCCGGGCACCAGCGCGCCCACCTGGTGGGCGGCCAGCACCTCGGCGGCCTGCGCCACGTCGGGGGTGCGGACCACCAGCCGGCCCTGGGCCCGGGCGGCCAGCTCGGCCACGGTGCCCTGGACGACCAGCCGGCCCCGGGACATCACGGCCGCGTGGGTGCAGACCTGCTCGATCTCGTCCAGCAGGTGCGAGGAGAGGAACACCGTGGTGCCCTCCGCCGCGACCTCCCGCACCAGCGCCCGGATCTCCCGCATGCCCTGCGGGTCCAGCCCGTTGGTCGGCTCGTCCAGCACCAGCAGCTCGCGCGGCTGCAGCAGCGCCGAGGCCAGGCCCAGCCGCTGCTTCATGCCGAGCGAGTAGGCGCGGGCCTTCTTCCCGGCGGCGGCGCCCAGGCCGACCCGCTCCAGCGCGCGCTCCACCCGCTGCCGACGGGTGCGCGGGTCGGCGGTCGGGTCGGCGGCGTCGAAGCGGACCAGGTTGTCCCGGCCGGAGAGGAAGCCGTACAGCGCCGGGCCCTCGATCAGCGCGCCCACCCGGGGCAGCACGGTGGCGACGGACTGCGGCATCGACTCGCCGAGCACGGTGGCCGCGCCGGAGGTGGGGGCGATCAGGCCCATCAGCATCCGGATGGTGGTGGTCTTGCCGGAGCCGTTGGGGCCGAGGAAGCCGAACACGGAGCCGCGCGGCACGGTCAGGTCCAGGCCGTCGACGGCGAGTTGGCCGCCGCGGAAGCGCTTGGTCAGGCCGCGGGTCCTGATCACGTCATCGGTACGGGGGGCCGGAGGAGCGGAAGGAGCGGAAGGCACGGGGGCCGGGCGCGACGCGGCGCCCGGACCCCCGGCCGACTCCGTAACGTCCCCCGTTACGGGAGCCTCGGTCATCCGTCAGTTCACCCCGGCGGCGTGCTGGAGGACCGACAGGGTCACCGCACCGGCGAAGACCCGGCCGTCGTCGGTGAGCAGGACGTTGACGACCTTGGTGCTGATCAGGGTGCCGCCGCCGACCGGCTTGCCGAGCGACTTCACCAGCGCCTGCGGGTTCATCGACCGGCTCTGGTGCTTGCCCTGCCGCCCGTCGGCGTTCGGCGCCGCGGCGGGCGCCCCGACGGCGGCGGGCAGCCGGGTGGAGACCACGGCCGTCCAGCCCTCGCCGATCACGTTCACACCGTCGTGGCCCTTGGCCTGCTCGGCCTGCTCGCCCGCAGAGCCCTGGGAGCCCGCGGCGCCCTGGACACCTGCGGAGCCCTGGTCACGGGAGCCGTGCGCGCTCTTCGCCGCCGGGTCCGCCTTCCGCTCCGTCACCTTGGCGCCCTTGGGCACGGTGAAGTCGAAGGTCTTGGCGGCCGGCTCGGCGAAGGACACCTCGGTGAAGTGCACGTCCAGCACGGTGGAGCCGTCCGTGGACTTCACCACCACGGCGAGCGGCACCCCGTTGTCGGCCGCCACCGAGATCCGCACCTCGGAGATCGTCGAGCCGGACCGGGTCGGCTTGACGCTCAGCCGGTAGGCCTTCTGCCCGGCCACGGTGGCCGTCCCGTCGACGGTGACGGAGGTGGTGCCGGCGCTCCCGGTCAGGAACTGCTTCGCCGCCTCCTGCGGGGTGGTCGGCACCCCGGTCAGCGGGGCCTTCGGCTTCCCGGCGTGGTCGGCGTGATCGGCCGGACGCCCGGTCAGGTGCAGGGCGGTGTTGGTCGAGCTGTCCCAGGCCCAGCTCTGGTCGCCGTTGCGGACCAGGGTGTAGCCCGCCATGTTCTCCATCAGGTCGACCCGCTGACGGTCCGGGCCGTCCGCCGCGACCCGCAGCGTCTGGTCGCCGCCGAGCAGGCCGAGCAGCTTGGCCTGCGGGTCCGCGCCCGCACCGCCCCCGTCGTTCCCGCTGCCGTGCCCGGCCGCCGCGCCGAGGCCGCCCGCGGCCGCGCCCAGCAGCTGGGCGGGCACCCCGAGGTCGGTGGAGACGGAGACCGTCCCGGACAGGGTCTGGGCGTCCGAGCCGAGCACCTTGGCCACCACCTGCTCGGCGGACAGCTGCGGCAGGTCCGGTGGCGCGTCGGCGGCCAGCGCCGGCACCAGCCCGACCCCGGCGGCGATCACCGCGACCACCGCCAGCGGCACCCCGACCCGCACCGTGGTGCGCCGCCGTGAGCGGTACGGCACCCCGCCGTCCGAACGGTCTTCCCCCGCCGTCCCATTGGTCATGGCGTCCTCAACTCCTCTACGAACCCGTGCGATTGGCCCTGCTCCTCCATTAGAGGCCGGTACCGCCGCCACGTCATCGCCCTGCGGGGGCACTTCGAGGTGAACCTGACGGGTACGCCGACCCTGAGACGGCCTCAGGGTTGGGTCATCCCGTCGTACCACCCTGGCGTAGGGTCGCGCCATGGACGGAACCGCAACGGACGCAAGCAACCCTCCGACCGCGAACGCCATGCGGCGCGCCCTGCGCCGCGCCCGGGACGGCGTGGCCCTCGACCCCACCGAGGCCGCCGTCCTGCTCCAGGCCAGAGGCGAGGACCTGCGCGACCTGTGCGCGAGCGCCGCCCGGGTGCGCGACGCCGGCCTGGAGGCGGCCGGCCGCCCCGGTGTCATCACCTACTCCAAGAGCGTGTTCATCCCGCTCACCCGGCTCTGCCGCGACAAGTGCCACTACTGCACCTTCGTCACCGTCCCCGGCAAGCTGCGCCGGGCCGGGCACGGGATGTTCATGTCCCCGGACGAGGTGCTGGAGGTGGCCCGGCGCGGAGCCGAACTCGGCTGCAAGGAAGCCCTGATCACCCTCGGCGACAAGCCCGAGGACCGCTGGCCCGAGGCCCGCGAGTGGCTGGACGCGCACGGCTACGACGACACCATCGCCTACGTCCGGGCCATGTCCATCCGCATCCTGGAGGAGACCGGCCTGCTGCCGCACCTCAACCCCGGGGTGCTGAGCTGGACGGACTTCCAACGCCTCAAGCCCGTCTCCGCCTCGATGGGCATGATGCTGGAGACCACCGCCACCCGGCTGTGGAGCGAGCCCGGCGGCCCGCACTTCGGCTCCCCGGACAAGGAACCCGCCGTCCGGCTGCGGGTGCTGGAGGACGCGGGCCGCAGCTCCGTCCCCTTCACCAGCGGCCTGCTGATCGGCATCGGCGAGACCCACCAGGAGCGCGCCGAGTCGCTGTTCGCGCTGCGCAAGGTCTCCCGGGCCTACCACGGCGTCCAGGAACTGATCCTGCAGAACTTCCGGGCCAAGCCGGACACCGCGATGCGCGGCATGCCCGACGCCGAACTGGACGAGCTGGTCGCCACGGTGGCCGTCGCCCGGCACCTGCTCGGCCCGACCGCCTGCCTCCAGGCACCGCCGAACCTGGTCGACGGCGAGTACGAGCGGCTGATCGCCGCCGGCATCGACGACTGGGGCGGCGTCTCCCCGCTCACCCCGGACCACGTCAACCCCGAGCGCCCCTGGCCGCAGATCGACCGCCTCGCCGAGCGCTCCGCCGCGGCCGGCTTCGACCTGCGCGAGCGCCTCGCCGTCTACCCCGAGTACGTGCTGCGCGGCGAACCCTGGCTGGACCCGCGGGTGCTGCCGCACGTCCGCGCCCTGGCCGACCCGGCCACCGGCCTGGCGAACCCGGACGCGGCCGTCGTGGGCCGCCCCTGGCAGGAGCCCGAGGACCTGCCGGAGTCGTACGGCCGGACCGACCTGCACACCGCCGTCGACACCGAGGGCCGCACCGGCGACCGCCGGGCCGACTTCGAGGACGTGTACGGCGACTGGGAGGTGCTGCGCGAACAGGTGCTGGCCAAGGGCGCGCCCGAGCGCCTCGCCGGGGACCTGCGCGAGGCGCTCGCGGTGGCCGCCGACGACCCGACGAAGCTCACCGACGACCACGCGCTGGCGCTCTTCCACGCCGACGGCCCGGCCCTGGACGCCCTGTGCCGGATCGCCGACGACGTCCGCCGGGCGGCGGTCGGCGAGGAGGTCACCTACTGCGTCACCCGGAACATCAACTTCACCAACGTCTGCTACACCGGCTGCCGCTTCTGCGCCTTCGCCCAGCGCCGCACCGACGCCGACGCCTACACCCTCTCCCTGGAGCAGGTCGCCGAACGGGCCGCCCAGGCCTGGGAGGTGGGCGCCACCGAGGTGTGCATGCAGGGCGGCATCCACCCGGACCTGCCCGGCACCGCCTACTTCGACATCGCCCGGGCGGTGAAGGAGAAGGTCCCCGGCATCCACGTGCACGCCTTCTCCCCGATGGAGGTGGTCAACGGGGCCACCAGGACGGGCCTGTCGATCCGCGACTGGCTGCAGCGGGCCAAGGAGTCCGGCCTGGACACCATCCCCGGCACCGCCGCCGAGATCCTCGACGACGAGGTCCGCTGGGTGCTCACCAAGGGCAAGCTGCCCGCCGCGACCTGGGTCGAGGTGGTCACCACGGCGCACGAGCTGGGCATCCGCTCCTCGTCCACCATGATGTACGGACACGTGGACACCCCCGCGCACTGGCTCGGGCACCTGCGGCTGCTCGCCGGGATCCAGCAACGCACCGGCGGCTTCACCGAGTTCGTCACCCTCCCGTTCATCCACACCAACGCCCCGGTCTACCTGGCCGGCATCGCCCGCCCCGGCCCCACCGCCCGGGACAACCGCGCCGTGGTCGCGATGGCCCGGCTGCTGCTGCACCCGCACATCCCCAACATCCAGACCAGCTGGGTCAAGCTGGGCGCCGAGGGCGCGGCCGAGATGCTCCGCTCCGGCGCCAACGACCTCGGCGGCACGCTGATGGAGGAGACCATCTCGCGGATGGCCGGCTCGGCGTACGGCAGCTACAAGTCGGTGCGCGACCTCCAGGCAATCGCCGAGGCCGCCGGCCGCCCGCACCGCCAGCGCACCACCCTCTACGGCGAGGTGCCCGCCGAGCGGCGGGCGGCGGCGCTCGCCTCGGACGGGCACCTGCCGGAGCTGCTGCCGGTCCTGGACTGAGGCCGGCCGTCCGGCCCGCCGCACCGTCGGCGGGCCGGACGCGGGGGCATGCGCGGGGCCGCTCGGGGCCGCTCGGGACCGCTCGGGACCGCTCGGGGCACCGTCGGCGGACCGGGCACGGGGGGCACACGAGGCACCCGGGGTACCCGAGCGTGCCGGCACCGGAGTGCGAGGGATCCCGTCGATCCGTTCGAACCTTCGAAGTACAGTGCCAGGGCGCGTCGGCGGCCGTGGTGTCGCACGCGGCCCCCGACCCCGACGAAAGGCGCCCCGTCGTGATGCCACTGTGGTCACGAGCCCAGCAGCAGGACTTCCGCAGCCGGGTGCGCGGCTGCCTGCTCGGCGGTGCCATCGGTGACGCGCTCGGCGCCGGCGTCGAGTTCGAGCCGCTGGAGAAGATCCGGGCCCAGCACGGCCCGCAGGGCGTCACCGGCTACCTCCCCGCCCACGGGCGCACCGGCGCCGTCACCGACGACACCCAGCTCAGCCTGTTCACCGTGGACGGCCTGATCCGCGCCCACATCCGGCGCGACACCGGCAGCTGGCACCCGCCCACCGACCTGCACCTGGCCTACCTGCGCTGGGCCGCCACCCAGCGCGACTGGGGCCCGGACGAGCGCCGCCCCGACCTCGGCTGGCTCGGCCGCGAGGAGTGGCTGTACGCCCAGCGCGCCCCCGGCCAGGGCTGCCTGACCGGCCTCAGCGGCCCGGACGGCGAGCGCCTCGGCACCCTGGAGCGGCCCAAGAACCCGCACTCCAAGGGCTGCGGCACGGTGGTGCGGGCGGCGCCCTTCGGGCTGCTCACCACTTGGGAGCCGGGCCTGGTGTTCCAGCTCGCGGTGGAGTGCTCGGTGCTCACCCACGGCCACCCCACCGGCTACCTCGCGGCGGGCGCCTTCGCGGTGATCGTCCAGGCCGTCGCCCGCGGCGGCACCCTGGAGGAGGGCGTGCACCTGGCGCTGGCCCTGCTCTCCGAACGGCACGCGCACGAGGAGACCACCGCCGCGCTGCGCGCCGCGCTCGACGCGGTCCGGGCCGGCGAGCCGTCCGCCGAGCGGGTCGAGGCCCTGGGGGAGGGCTGGGTCGCCGAGGAGGCGCTGGCCATCGGGGTCTACTGCGCACTGGTCGCCCACGACGTCCGCTCGGGCCTGCTGCTGGCCGTCAACCACTCCGGGGACAGCGACTCCACCGGCTCGATATGCGGCAACCTGCTCGGGGTGCTGCACGGCGACACCGCACTGCCGCCGGGCCTGGTGGCGGGTCTGGAGGGGCGCGGCGCGATCCTCGAACTCGCCGACGACTTCGCGCTGGAGCTGATGCACGGCACCGAACTGCACGACCTGCGGAGCCCGGAGGGGGCCGGCTGGGCCACCCGCTACCCGGTGGCGCGCTGACCGGCGACGCGCGGGCCGCTCCCGTACGGGCCGTCGGCCCCCGGGTTGCCCGCCCCCGGGCTGCCCGTTCCCGGGCTGCCCGCCTCCGGGTCGCCCGCCCCACGGACGCGGGCCCCCGGAACGGCAGTTGCCCGTAGCGCCGACCGCCGCCGCTCGGGGCGACGGACAGCGCTACGGGCAACTGGGCCGAGCACGGATCCCGTTCAGACCTCGCCGAAGGCCCCCGCCGCAGCGGCGGACGCGAAGGCGTTCCAGGCCTGGGTGGAGAAGCGCAGCTGCGGACCGGCCGGGTCCTTGGAGTCCCGGACCGCGACCGCACCCGCGGCCGGTCCGGCGATCTCCACACAGGCGCCCTGGCCTCCACTGTGACTGCTCTTGCGCCAACGGGTTCCGTGCTCGGCGGGGGTGCTCATTCGTGGTATCCCTTTTCGATGTCGGCTATCAGCGACCGGCTCTCCGCGACACCGAGTGCGGCCGCTCTCAGGTAGTCGTACAGACCGGTATAGCGGCGCACATCGGCCTCCTTCTCCAGGTAGAGATCGCTCGTCACACCTTCGAAGTAGACAACCGTGGAATCGGCTGACTCCGGGAACTCCAGCAGGGAGAATGTCCCGGTCATGCCGGGGTGGGCGCCGTGCGAGAACGGGATCACCTGGATGGTGATGTTCGGGCGCAGGCTCAGCTCCAGCATCTGCCGCAGCTGGCGGGCCATGATCTCGCGACTGCCGACCTCGCGGCGCAGCGCCGCCTCGTCTATGACGGTCCACAGGCTGCCGAGCTGGTTGTCGCCGTGGACGCGCTCCTGGCGCTTCATCCGCACCTGGACCCGGCGTTGCACCGCGATCGCGTCGGTGTCCGGCTGGGTGCCCTCGACCACCGCCTGCGCGTACTGCTCGGTCTGCAACAGGCCGGGGATGAAGGAGGACTCGTACGCGCGGATCGAGGAGGCCTCGGCCTCCAGCCCGATGTAGACGCTGTACGGGGTCGGCATGTCGTTGAAGTCGTGCCACCAGCCGCGCTGGCGGGACTCCTTGGCCATCTCCATCAGGCTGCCGCGCATCTGCTCGTCGGCCACGTTGTACACGTCGCAGAGGTCGCGCACGTCGCGCTGGCTGATGCTGCGGCGGCCGTTCTCCAGCCGGCTGATCTTCGACTGGGAGACCATCAGGCGGCCGGCCACCTCCTCCGCCGTCATCCCCAGGCCCTCGCGGAGTTTGCGCAGCTCGGAGCCGAGGCGTCGGCGGCGCACGGTGGGATTGATGTTCGCGGACACGTCGACCTCCGGCCGAACCTCTGGTGATCGTTGGAACGGCAGCCCTCGGAACACTTCGGACATTGGGACCAACCCCCCTGACTTGGAGCAGCATGTCACCTTGGGCCAGGTCGGCGCCGGGGAATCACAGCAGCGCGGTAGAACAGATCATCGGAAAACCGCGTCCGTGAGACAGCGAAAGCCCCCAGGTGGTAATGCGGCTCGGCGACTCGAACCGGTAGTTGCGGTGGGCCCCGACGGGCCTGCGGGAACGGCAGAGGGGCGGTCGCCGGGCGACTTGCGTCGCGGGGCGACCGCCCCTCTGTGCTCCTGGTGCTTCTCGTGCTTCCGGTGTGCCCGGTGCCTCCGGCGGTGCCGGTGGTGCCGTTGGTACCGGTCGTCCTGGTGGTGCGGAGATGTGCGAAAGGTCGTTCAGCGCCGCCGAGGGGCGCGAACGGTGCGCCGCGCGCTGCCGGGCGGTCCGTCGGACCTTCCGTCGGACCTTCGGTCGGACGTGCCGCCGGGGGCGTCGCCCGCTACGGGTCCGGCGGTCCGGGTCAGCGGACCCCGACCCGCGGTGCGGGGACCCGCCCGCCCGGGGCCCGGCCCGTGGCACGGGCACCGGAGCGACCGGAACCGACCCCGACCCCGGCCCCGGGACCCTGGGATGAACGGTTCTGCTGCGCCGGCAGGCCGTTCTGCACGTCCATCACGGCGTGCGCGACCATCCCGCCCAACGGGTCGTACCGGATCAGGTCGCGCAGCCGCGACCGTGAGGACCGGCCCTCGTTCCCCGGGTACAGGTGCTTGCCCAGCCCCACCGAGTGGGCGAGGGCCGCGAGCGCGGCCGTCCGCGGGTCCGGCGGCACGCCGGTGCGGATCGCGGTGTCCAGTCGCTGCTTGATCGCGGCGTTGGTGCAGTCGTCGGACGCCTGGTACCGGGTCGTCGGCAGCACTCCGCACACCTGCCCCGGCACGGCCGTGACCATGCCGCAGCGCTCCAGGTGCGCCAGGTACGTCTGTCGCAACCCCAGCCGGGGCCCGCCGATCCAGTGCGCCGCGCGGACCGGACTGCCGCGTCGGCGCAGCAGTTCCAGTGCGTGGTCGAGGGTCGGGTCACCGGTCGGCCGTGCGAGCACGACGGCGATCCGGTCACCCTCCGGTACGATCCGTCCGGCCAGGGACAGCTCGACGAGCTGGGCCCCGGCGAGTCCGAGGTCGAGGGTCTGCGGCTGCGCCGTGGTACCCGTGGTCGGGTCCAAAGCGAGCAGCAAGAGTTCCTCGGGAACAGTTCTGCGGCTCTTGCCCATCCAAGCCTCCCCGCGTGGATGAGAGACAGGGTGACGCCTCTCACACGGGCTTGTCGAGTACGCCTCCGAATCGTGACCTTGCGGTGAAGGCGCGGAACCGGCGGCCTCGGGCCCGGCGTCTGACCCTTGAACAGACCGCGTTGCGGCCGTGCGGCGGCAATAAGCGCCGGTCGGGCGGGGTGTGCGCGGCCGGACGGCCGTCGGTGGCGGAGACTGTACAGGTACACGGGGCGGGGCGTCGGCTTCCCGAAATCGGGTCTGCCGGTGCCCCGCCGGGCGTTGAGGAGGCTGGGATACGTGGGCGAGTCCCCCGACAGGGTGCTGAGGGACGGCGAGCGGGAGCAGGAGCGGGACCGCGAGCGCGAACGGGCGGGCGCGACGGCTGCCGGGGCGTCAGGCGGGGCCGTCCGGCCCTCGGCCGACGCCTCGACCGAGGCTGCCGCCGACGCGTCCGCTGACGCCTCGCCCGCTGCCGACACTTCGGCCGACTCCGCTGTCGACACGCCGAAGGCGGGAGCCAAGGGCGGCCCGACGGTGGAGCTCCGTGTCCGGGATGTGGACAGTCGGACGACCATGCTGCGGCTGCCGACGGACGACCGGACCACCGCCCTGCGGCTGCCGGTGGACAACCGGACCACCGCGCTGCGACTGCCGGACGAGCTCCGCAAGCCCGCGGACGAGGGTGGTTCCGACGGCGGCCCGCAGAAGGGGAAGGGCGCCCCGGAGGCCGGCGGCGAGAAGGGGAGCACCGAGCGGACGCCCGCCGCCGACCCGCGTCTCGCCATCCGGACCGCTGCGGCGGCGGATCCGGCCGACGGGACCGGCGAGGACGACTCGACCGACGAGGCCGACGGGCTCGATGAAGCCGACCGGCCCGATGACGCGGCGGAGGCCGCGAAGCCGGAGAAGCCGGCGAGCGTGAAGCGGGCGGAGGCCGAGCAGGCCGACACGCCCGACGACGCCACCGCCCCCGCCGCCGGGAAGGCCGACGCGCCCAAGACCCCCGGAACCTCCGGGACTCCCGACACCTCCGAGACCCCCGACGCGACCGAGACCCCCGACGCCACCGCGCCCGTCGCACTGACCGGGGACGGGCAGCCCGGTCAGCGGTCGGGCGGGGCGGGGCAGTCGGGCCGGTCCGAGAAGCTGGAGAAGCCCGCACCGCTCCGTACCCCCGCGGCCCCGGCGGCGCCGCCCGCCGCCGGCACCGTCCCCGAGCCCCCGGAGCCCACCCCGCTGCCGGAGCCGGAGCCGGACCCGGCCCCCGAACCGCTGCCCCGGCCGGCCCCCAAGCCGACCCCCACCCCCACCCCCGCGCCGACCCCGCTGCCCGAGCCGGACCAGCGGCCGGTGCCGCCCGTCCCGCCGCTACCCCGGCCCGAGCCGCTGCCCTCCCAGCAGGTGCCGCCGCGGCCGCAGGCCCGGCCGGAACCGGAGCCCCAGCTCCAGCCCCAGCCGCTGCCCTCGCCGGAGAACACCGCCGAGGCGATGGAGGTGCTCGCCACCCTCAACGCCCGCCCGGTCTCGCCGCTGCGCCGCGCGCTCAAGCGGATCACCATCTGGACGGCCTTCCTGGCCGTGGTGCTCGGCGTGCTCGTGGTGGCCCAGCTGCTGCGCCCGCTGCCGGACCCGAAGGTGCGGATGACGACCGCGGGCAGTTTCAGCTTCGCCGGCGACCAGTTGGACCTCGCCTGGCCGGCCAAGGGCCAGTCCGCCGCCGAGGTGGTCGGCGTCGGCAGCCTGGGCAGCTCGGGACAGGAGACGCCGGCCCCGATCGCCAGCGTCACCAAGGTGATGAACGCCTACCTGATCCTGCAGAAGTTCCCGCTCAAGAAGGGGGAGAGCGGCCCCAAGATCAAGGTCGACAAGCAGGCCGCGCAGGAGTCCGGCAACGCCGACGAGTCCCGGGTGACGCTCGTCGAGAACCAGGAGCTCACCGAGTACCAGGCGCTGGAACTGCTGATGCTGCCGTCCGCCAACAACGTGGCCCGGCTGCTCGCCCGCTTCCACTCCGGCTCCGAGGACGCGTTCGTCAAGCAGATGAACGACACCGCGGCCAAGTTCGGCATGGCCAACACCACCTACGCCGACCCGGCGGGCTTCAACGCGGACACCAAGTCCACCGCGAAGGACCAGCTCAAGCTGGCCGAGCAGGCCATGCAGGACGAGATCTTCCGGCAGATCGTCTCCACCCCGGACACCACGTTCAACAACGTGAAGATCCCCAACACCAACAACCTGATCAACCCGAAGACCGGCGTCATCGGCGTCAAGACCGGCTCCAGCACCCCGGCCGGCGGCTGCCTGATGTGGGCCGCGTACAAGGAGATCGGCGGCGTGAAGCGGCTGATCCTCGGCGTCACCCTGGGCCAGCAGGCCACCAGCCCGAACGCCGGCGACGGCATCCTGCCGACCGTGCTCAAGGTCAGCGGCAAGCAGATCCAGGCCGCGCAGAACGGGCTGACCGGCCAGACCGTGGTGAAGAAGGGCGACGTGGTCGGCAGCGTGGACGACGGCCTCGGCGGCAAGGTCGCGGTCGTCGCCACCAACGACCTCGTGGTGCCCGGCTTCCCGGGCGTCACCGGCACCGTCACCCTGGACCCGTCCGCGCTGGGCCACAACGAGAAGGCGGGCAAGGAGGTCGGCACGCTGCGCGTCGGCGCCGGCGACAGCCGGACGGAGGTCCGGGTGGCCCTCCAGTCCGACCTGAACCCGCCGTCCATCGAGTCCCGCCTGCTGCGCCTGCTCTGACCGTCACGGCGCGTGGGGAGCCGGCCCGCCCGGCTCCCCCCGCCCTGTCCCCCCGTCAGACCCCGGCATCCCCGCCTCCCGGTCCGCCACCCCCGGCCGACCCCCGATCCGGTACGCTGTGAACGGCCTGGTCACCGACCGGCCACGCCTCAGTAGCTCAGGGGATAGAGCACGGCTCTCCTAAAGCCGGTGTCGCAGGTTCGAATCCTGCCTGGGGCACATTCAGAACCGCAGTTCGCAGGCCCTCCGCCCACCCCGGGCGGAGGGCCTGCGGCCGTTCCCGCTCCTCCGCACCCTCGGCCCGCCACTGCCGTCCTGCCCCCAGGGAGGGCAGATCAGCGGACCGGACCGTCCAACTCGCCGTCCTCCAGCGGCCCGTCGGCCCGCGGCGCCCGGACGGACGGCACGATGACCCGCTGGACCCTGGGCCTGGTGCGCCAGTTGACCCGTCGGACGTCCCGGGCCAGGGCACCCGGCCGCCAGAGTTCGATCACGGCCGTCACGACGCCGAGCACGGCGCCGGCGGCCAGCCAGCCGGCCAGCACGTCGCTGGGCCAGTGCACCCCGAGGGCGGTCCTGGTCCAGCCGATGGTCAGCACCGTCACCGCGGCCACCGCGCAGGCGGCGGTCCGGCCGCGTCGGCCGACCCGGTACCAGACCAGGCCGACCAGGACGGCACAGGTGATCGCCGAGGCCATGGCGTGCCCGGAGGGGAAGGCCGGGCCGCCCGCGTGCGAGACCGGGTCGGAGAAGGCGGGCCGCTGCCGGCCGACGGCCAGCTTGAGTGCCCACTGGGCCGCCCAGCCCACCAGCGCCTGAGCGGCCACCCAGCCGGCCAGCACCCGGGCGCCGATCAGCAGGAGCCAGGCGGCCGCACAGCCCAGCAGGATACGCATCGTGACGGGGCCGCCGATGTCGGAGAGGGTCTGCACCGCGGCGGTCCAGATCCGGTGATCGCGCGCGTAGGAGTGCAGTCCGCCGATCCAGTCCTGGTCGAACTCGTGCAGGGGGTGCCAGCGGCCCGTCACCAGCGTCGCCAGAAGGCCGAACAGCGCGGCGCAGCCCAGCGCGACCGACGCGTCCCGGAGGAGGCGGCGATGACGCACGGTGACGGGTCTCGTGCTGTTGGTCAGGTGCATGCCTGACACCTTCCCAGTGCGCTGTGCCGATCGGGAGCTGGAGTGATAGCGATTCGGCATCTTTTGTGCGGAGGACCTGCGTGCGCCGGGGGGCGGGCGCGGGCGGAAACCAGGGGCGCGCGGGAACGTCCACCGGCGTTCGCCTGTTCAACCAATGGGCGGCGGTTGCGTGTGCGGGCGGTGAAGAAGCGCTCCACGAGCGGTCGCGAACGGGCACCCGAGGTGCCCGGGTGGTCACCGAGTGTCCAGAACCGGGGTGAAAACCGGCAGGATACTGCATCGCGAGGAAGAATCTGAACGACTTGGGAATGTTGTCCGGAATCTGTTCGTTGGATCGTTACGTGTGAGCCCCTGGGGGCCCGCACTTCTTGCCCTCCAGGGGGGCAGGCAGGCAGACCTCGGCAACACCAGCAAAGGGAGCAAGCATGGCCACCCGTGCCGTCGTTCGCGACAGGGCCGACCGGACTCGCGCGGCCCGCCCGACCAACCTTGAGGCCGACCGCGACCTGGTCGGTATGTACCTCGACGAGATCGCCAGGACGCCCCTGCTCGATGCCGCCGAGGAGGTCGAGCTCTCGCTGCGGATCGAGGCCGGTGTGTACGCCCAGCACCTGCTGGACGAGAGCGAACTCCCCGACGGTCAACTCCCCGACGGCGTCACGCGCGAGGAGCTGGAGGCGATAGCCGCCGACGCCGAGCGCGCCAAGGACGTCTTCATCCGCTCGAACCTGCGCCTGGTGGTGGCGGTCGCCCGGCGCTACCCGCGCAGCGGGCTGCCCCTGCTGGACCTCATCCAGGAGGGCAACGCCGGCCTGGTGCGCGCCGTCGAGAAGTTCGACTACGCCAAGGGCTTCAAGTTCTCCACCTACGCGACGTGGTGGATCCGGCAGGCGATCACCCGCTCGATCGCCGACCAGTCCCGCACCATCCGGCTGCCCGTACACCTGGTCGAGGAACTCGGCCGGATCCGCCGGGTGCAGCGGGAGAAGTCCAAGGAGCTGGGCCGCGAGGCGGAGCCGGCCGAGATCGCGGCCGAGCTGGACACCACCGAGGCCCGGATCAAGGACGTGCTGGACTGGGCGCGCGACCCCGTCAGCCTCAACATGTCGGTCGACGACGAGGGCGAGACCCAGTTCGGCGACCTGGTGGAGGACACCGGGGCGACGTCCCCCGAGGACGCCGTGATGGTCATGCTCCGCCGCGAGGAGCTGGACGGCCTGATCGGGCGACTGGACGACCGCACCGCCTCGATCATCCGCTCCCGGTACGGCATGGAGGACGGTCGCGAGCGCACCCTCACCGAGGTGGGCAAGCAGCACGGGCTCACCCGCGAGCGGATCCGGCAGATCGAGAAGCACGCCCTGGCCGAGCTCAAGAAGATCGCCGACCATGCGGGCTTCGAAGCCGCCTGACGGCCGGCGGCCGAGGTCGACCACCCGGGCCCGGGGGGGGGGGGGGGGGGACCCCGGGGGCTTCTACGCTGGCGGGACAGTTCGGAACGCTATCCGGTGAGTGGACAGGATGAGCCAGCAGGAAAAAGGGTGGGCGCAGGAACCGG
>NZ_JBVIWC010000008.1:208213-302988 GCF_055594965.1 Kitasatospora sp. NPDC040550
TCTCTTTCCCCCCCCCCCAAACCCCCCCCCCCCCGCCCCCCCCACCCACCCCCCCCCCCCCACCCACCACCCCCCCCCCCCCCCCCCCCGTCCCCCCCCCCCCCCCCCCCCGGCCCCGGCGCATGTCGTCGGGAGCCTCACGAGGCTTCTACGCTGAAAGGACAGGTCGGACCGCGAGCAGGGGAGTGGACAGGATGAGCGAGCAGGAACAAGGGCAGGCGCAGGAACCGGGGCGCGAACCGGGTCAGGGCCGGGCGCGGGGGGCCACCCCCGCCCCTCCCTCCCCCTCCCCCTCCCTCCCACCCACCTCCTCCACCCCGCCCTCCACCACCTCCGCCCCCGCCAAGGCCCGCCTGGTCTTCCGCGACCCGCTGGACCAGCAGTCCCGGGACGACACCGACGCCGGCTGGGGCGATCGCCCCGGGGCGGGTGCCGGCGGTGGGCGGGGGCTGGACTGGTACCTGAGCCAGCGCCCGCCGCACCACGGCGACTGAGGGGCTTCCTAGCGCGCCACGACCAGCGCGTCGCGGATCTCGGTCAGCAGTTGGACCTCCTTGGCCTCGGCCTCGGCCGCCACCTCGGCGACACTCTTGCGCTTGGCCGCCATCCGGTTCATCGGCACGATCAGCACGAAGTAGACGACGGCGGCGGTGATCAGGAACTGCAGGACGGCGCTGAGCACCGACCCCCACAGGATGAGGATCCCGGACGTGACCTCACCGGTGCCGCTCACCTCGCAGGGCCCCTTGAGGCAGGAACTGTAGGACGCCAGGTCCTTCGTCCCGAACACGCCGACGATCGGATTGATCACGCCCTTGACGAAGGCGTTGACGATGTTGGTGAAGGCCGCGCCGATGACCACGGCGACGGCGAGTTCGACGACATTTCCACGCAGCAGGAATTCCTTGAAGCCTTTCATGCCGCCTCGAACGACGAAGTCGTCGCCGGGTTACGGGTGATCTTCCGGAAGCCCGGATTGACAACCCGTACGGCCCACGGCGCCGCCCGGGGGCGGTGGCAGGCCGGCCCGCGCGGGCCCGGAGGCGAGCGCCGCGGCCACCGCGAGCAGCACCAGCGCGGGCACTCCGCCCCGCCGTCGGACGGCCCGGCGCCAGCGGTGCCACCCGCCGCAGCCGCGCCGGATCGGTGGGAAGCTCGGCACCTCCCGCCGGGGCGGTACGGAGGGGGCGGGCAGCGGGAGGGACAGGCTCGTGGTCGTCATCGGGACACCTCCGGACTCGGTCGGGTCTTGCTCGGTGTCCCACACCTTGCGCGCTTTCGCCGAGCCCCGGAAGTCGATTCCCACAGCCTGTGGAAAACCCCGCCCCTGTGGACAACTTCGTACACCCGCACGAGCTATTCCGGTTCCGGAAGTTGACGGCGGGCCGCGAAAGGCCCACCGCAACGCGCGAAAAGGCCCGCTGCGGCGCGCGAAAAGGCCCGCCGTCCCCGCGCGAAGCGGGGCCGACGGGCCTTCCCGGGAAACCGAGGTCAGCCGGCGGCCGGAGCCGGGCTGCTGGACGAGCTCGACGTGCTCGAAGAACCGGACGACGAGCCGGTCGAGCCCGAGCCCGACGACGTGGACGAGCCGGTCGACGAGCCGGAGGACGAACCCGCGCCCACCGAGCTGGTGGAGGACGAACGGCTGTCGGTCCGGTAGAAGCCCGAGCCCTTGAACACGACGCCCACGGCCGAGAAGACCTTGCGGAGCCGTCCCTGGCAGTCGGGGCACGTGGTCAGCGCCTCGTCGGTGAACTTCTGCACCGCCTCCAGGCCGTTGCCGCACTCGGTGCACTGGTACTGGTACGTGGGCACTTGTCTTCCTCCTGGCACTCTCGCCTGATGAGTGCTAACGATGGTCAATGATGCGGTATTCCGTTGGATCAGTCCAGCGAATCCGGTGTGAGATGAGCCGGTACCGAGTCACCGACGACCGCGCGTTCAGCCCTTCGCGGCGCCGACCAGCTGTGCCGCGCCGCCGAGGTCGGCCGAGGAGGCCACCACGCGGCCCGCCCCGCTGGGGGCCGCCAGCAGGTGCCGCAGCGACACCAGCGCGATCAGCCCGAGCCCGGCGCCGACCAGCGGCACCAGGAACCCGGCGGACGGCCCGTGGCCGTCGATCAGCCGCCCGGCCACCATCGAGCCGACCGCCAGGCCCAGGCCGATGGCGCCGGTCAGCCAGGTGAAGGCCTCGGTCTTGGCCCCGTCCTCGACCAGGGTCTCGACGAGGGTGTAGCCGCTGATCAGGGTCGGCGCGATGGCCAGGCCGCAGACCAGCGCGGCGATCGAGAGCGTGACCAGGTTGGGCATCGCCCACAGCGTGGAGCAGCCCGCCACCAGCAGCGCGTAGCTGATCACCATCCGCTGCTGGACGGCCCGCCGCCAGGCGATGACGCCGTAGAGCACGCCCGCGACCATTGAGCCGCCGGCGAAGATCCCGTACACGGTGCCGGCCGCGTCGTGCTGGCCGACCGAGTCGGCGAAGGCGTTGACCGAGACCTGCATGCCGCCGAACACGGCCCCGACCCCGAGGATCACCCCGGCCAGCAGCCGGACGCCGGGGGAGGAGAGCGCGGAGGCGCGCCGGACACCGGGCTCCGGGGTGATCCGGGCGGGTGCGGTGCGGCGCTGGGCGGCGAAGACCAGGCCGCCGACGAAGGTCAGTGCGGCCTCGACGACCAGGGCGGTGGCCGGGTTCACCGAGGTGGCGATGTTGGCGGCCAGGATCGGGCCGATCACGAAGGTGAACTCGTCCGTCACGGACTCGAAGGCGAACGCGGTGCTGACCTTGGCCGACGCGGAGGCGGAGGCGCCCTCGGCGCCGATGGTGGCGATCCAGCGGGCCCGGACCATCGCACCGATCTGCGGAACGCTCGCGCCGGCCGGGACGGCGGCCAGGAACAGGCTCCAGGCGGGCGCGTGGCCGAGCGCCAGCGCGATCAGCAGGCCGACCGAGGCCGCGTGCACCACGACGGTCGGGACGAGGACGGCGGCCTGCCCGTACCGGTCGGCGAGCCGTCCGGTCTGCGGGCCGATCAGGGCCTGGGCGACGGCGGCGATGGCCGTGACGGTGCCCGCGGTGCCGTAGGAGCCGTGGGTGTCCTTGACCAGGAGCAGGATGCCCATGCTGAGCATCGCGTAGGGCAGTCGCGCGATGAAGGCGGGGGCCAGGAAGGTCCAGGCTCCGGGCGTGCGCAGCAGCGCGCCGTAACCGACCTTGGCCGGTGTCCCGGCGTCGGTGGTCGCGCTGTTCGGGGTGCTGTCCGCGGTGTCCGGAGCGCTGTCCGCGGTGGTCTCGACCGTTCGGCGGGCCGTCACGGTCGGTCCTTCCTGCTGCCTGGTAGCGCGGCAGGGCATGGGGTGGCCCCGACGGCGCCGAGAGTCGTCCTCTCGCGCGTCGACCGGGGTAGATACCGGGCCGGCCGGGCCTGGTGGGCCGGGGCCGGACCGCGGCCGCCGAGCGGTCGCGCCAACTCTGCGTCAGGCAGATGCTGGGGGTGGTCTAACGGTAGTCATACGGCGTGGTCGTACCAGCATACAGTTACGCGCGTAGATCCCGCCAGACCACCCAGACCACCCAGACCACCCAGACCGACCAGACCGACCAGGCCACTCGAGTCGCCCAGGCCAGCCAGGCCACTCGAGTCACCTCGGCCACCTCGGCCACCCCACCGGCGCCTCAGCGCCCGTTCAGCCACCCCGCGAGCTTGCCGCCCTTGTCCACGGCCCGCAGCCGCCGCTCGGCCGCCTCGCCGACCTCGTCCGTGGTGACCACCAGCAGTTCGTCCCCGCCGCGCAGCATCGTCGCCTTGTCCGGCACGAAGGAGCTGCCGTCCCGCACGACCAGGGTGACCGCCGCGCCCTTGGGCAGTCGCAGCTCGCTGATCTCCACACCGGACATCCGCGAGGTCGGCGAGAGCGTGACCGAGAGCAGGTGCCCGTGCAGCTTCTCCAGCGGCGCGGACTCGATGTCGAGGTCCTGGCCCATGGCGCCCTCGCCGATCCGCAGCCGCTTGGCCATCCAGGGCAGGGTCGGGCCCTGGAGCAGGGTGAAGACGACGACCAGGATGAAGACGATGTTGAACACGTCGTCGGCCTTGTGCGCCCCGGAGACCACCGGGATGGTGGCGAGGACGATGGGCACCGCCCCGCGCAGTCCGGCCCAGCTCAGCAGCGCCTGCTCGCGGACGGGCACCTTGAACGGGGTGAGCGTGAGCACCACGGACAGGGGCCGGGCGAGGAAGACCAGCACCCCGCCGATCACCAGCGCTGGGACCACCGCGTCGCCCATGGTCTCGGGCGAGGCGAGCAGCCCGAGCAGCACGAACATCCCGATCTGCCCGATCCAGGCGAGCCCGTCGGCGAAGCCGCGGACGGCCGGGCCGTGCGGCAGTTTGGAGTTCCCGAGGATCACCGCGCTGATGTAGACGGCGAGGAAGCCGGAGCCGTGCAGCAGCGCGCCGCCGGCGTAGGCGAGCACGGTCAGGGCGACCACGGCGATCGGGTACAGGCCGGAGGACGGCAGGGCGACGTGCTTGACCGCGAACGCGCCGAGCTTGCCGACGGCCAGGCCGACCGCGGCGCCGATCGCCAGTTCGGCGGCGATCGTGGCGAGCAGCACGTACCAGGAGTCCAGTTCGCCGGTCGAGGCGAAGGCGACGACCAGGATGACCACGGGCGCGTCGTTGAAGCCGGACTCGGCCTCCAGCAGGCCGGTGAGCCGGTGGGGCAGCGGGACCATCCGCAGCACCGAGAAGACGGCGGCGGCGTCGGTGGAGGAGACGATCGCGCCGAGCAGCAGCGAGGTGCGCCAGTCCAGGCCGACCAGCCAGTGCGCGCCGGCCGCGGTGACGAAGACGCTGACGCCGACGCCGACGGTGGCCAGCACGGTGGCCGCCGGCATGGCCGGCCTGACCTCGCGCCAGCTGGTCTTGAGGCCGCCCTCGGCGAGGATCACCACGAGTGCGGCGTAGCCGAGCACCTGGGTCAGTTCGGCGTTGTTGAAGGTGACGCCGATCCCGTTCTGGCCCAGTGCCACGCCGATCCCGAGGTAGATCAGCAGACTGGGCAGTCCTGATCGGGTCGAGAACCGGACGGCGACCACCGCGAAGAGCAGGATCACGGAGGCTTCGAGCAGGAGCTGGTTCAGGTGGGCGACGTTCACGCAGTGGCACCTCGGGCAGGCATGGGCGGGCGGGGTGTCAGGTGGTGCCGGGCCGGGGCAGTGCCGGACCGTCGACCCGTTAAGAAGTCGTCAATGCTCCTCTTGCGGATCGTTACTCAGTCTAACATTTTGCCATATCTTTAGTTTCATTGCCTACTTCCCTCCTCGTCGCGCCCGTCACGACCGCCCGCAGGGCGCCCACCAGCCCCTTCCGGGCCGCTCGTTGACCTCCCCCGATCCCGCCGGGAGCGTCCCCCGTGCACGCCGGTCGTCCGACTCGGCCTAATGTGGTGCCCTGTCACGGCCCCAGGCCCGGGACACGCCCGCCCGCCCCGAAGTCAGGACCGCAAGGACCCAGATGCCCCGCTCGAAGAAGTTCCGGCGCGCCCGTCTGATCGTGATCGTGCTGGTCGTGCTGCTGGTGGCCGGCGTCGGCTACGGCGGCTACCGCGGGGTCACCGCGGTCCGCGCCTCCTTCCCGGAGGTGGACGGCACGGTCAAGGTGGCGGGCCTGAGCGCGCCGGTCGACGTCAAGCGCGACGCCAACGGCATCCCGCAGCTGTACGCGGACACCAGCGAGGACATGTTCCGCGCCCAGGGCTACGTCCAGGCCCAGGACCGCTTCTGGGAGATGGACGTCCGGCGGCACATCACCGCGGGCCGGCTGTCCGAGATGTTCGGCGACAGCCAGGTCGACACCGACTCCTTCATCCGCACCATGGGCTGGCGGCAGGTGGCGCAGAAGGAGTACGACACCAAGCTCTCGCCGGAGACCAAGAAGTACCTCCAGGCCTACGCGGACGGCGTGAACGCCTGGCTCGCCGAGCACCCCGGCGGGGAGAAGGCCTCGCTGGAGTACGCCATGCTCGGCGCGGTCAACAGCGGCTACAAGCCGGAGCAGTGGAGCCCGGTCGACTCGGTGGCCTGGCTCAAGGCGATGGCCTGGAACCTCTCCGGGAACCTCCAGGAGGAGATCGACCGCTCGCTGCTGGCCCAGGACTTCGGCCCGGACAAGATCGCCGAGCTGTACCCGGACTACCCGTACGCCCGCAACGGCACGATCGTGAAGACCGGCACCGTCAACGGCGACACCTACCGTCCGGCCGACGGCTCGACCCCGCCCGGTGCCGCCCCCGGCGCCGGCACCGCCCAGGGCGCGGCCACCACCAAGGCGCTGCTGCAGGGCCTCACCGACCGGATCGACGCGATGCCGCAGCTGCTCGGCCGCCCCGGCCAGGGCATCGGTTCCAACTCCTGGGTGGTCGCCGGCTCGCACACCACCACCGGAAAGCCGCTGCTGGCCAACGACCCGCACCTCGGCCCCGGCCTGCCCTCGGTCTGGTACCAGATGGGCCTGCACTGCCGGACCGCCTCGCCGGCCTGCCAGTTCGACGTCTCCGGCTTCACCTTCGCCGGCATGCCCGGCGTGGTGATCGGCCACAACAAGGACGTCGCCTGGGGCTTCACCAACCTCGGCGCCGACGTGACCGACCTCTACCTGGAGAAGGTCACCGGCCCGGACACCTACCAGGTGGACGGCAAGGACGAGAAGTTCGACCTCCGCAAGGAGACCATCAAGGTCGCCGGCGGCGAGGACCGCACCATCACCGTCCGGACCACCCGCACCGGCGCCCCGCTCATCTCCGACGTGAGCACCGAGCAGCAGAACGTCGGCAAGTACGCCCCCAACGGCAGCTCCGCCCCCGACCGCGGCACCGGCGGCTACGGCGTCGCCCTGCAGTGGACGGCGCTCAGCCCCGGCAAGACCATGGACGCCGTCTTCGAGCTCGACAGGGCGAAGAACTGGGACGAGTTCCGCGCCGCCGCCAAGGACTTCGCCGTCCCCGCGCAGAACCTGATCTACGCCGACAGTAAGAACATCGGCTACCAGGCCCCCGGAGTCATCCCGGTGCGCGGCAAGGGCGACGGCTCGATGCCCGCCCCGGGCTGGGACTCCTCGTACCAGTGGAAGCCGGACCCGGTCCCCTTCACCGCCCTGCCGTACAGCCTCAACCCGGCGTCCGGCTACATCGTCACCGCCAACCAGGCCGTGGTGGACCCGAGCTACAAGTACAACCTCACCAAGGACTGGGAGTACGGCAGCCGGGCCAAGGAGATCACCGACCAGATCGAGGGCCTGCTCAAGAACAACGGCAAGATCTCGCCGGACGACATGCAGACCCTCCAGCTGGACAACACCAGCATCATGGCCAAGACGCTGGTCCCGCTGCTGCTCAAGCAGCAGATCGACGACCCCTACGTGCGCGAGGCCCAGGACCTGCTCAAGGACTGGAACTTCCACCAGGACGCCGACTCGGCCGCCGCCGCCTACTACAACGGCGTCTGGCGCAACCTGCTCAGCCTGGCCTTCGGGCAGAAGTTCCCGGCCGACATCCGGGCCAAGGACAACTGCCTGCTGGTGCGCCAGCAGGACGACCCGACCAAGCCGGACAGCTCCAGCAAGATCGTCACCCAGTGCGGCACCCGCGACCCGGGCAAGGCCCAGCCGGACGGCGGCGACCGCTGGACCGAGGTCGTGCGCACCCAGCTCGACAAGCCGGACAGCTCCTGGTGGACGTACATCGACTCCGACCACAAGGAGCAGAAGGGCCTGGACAACCTGCTCAAGGAGGCGATGAAGAACGCCCGGCAGGACCTGACCTCGCTGCTCGGCAAGGACATCTCCACCTGGAGCTGGGGCCGGCTGCACAAGCTGGAGCTGCGCGAGCAGACCCTCGGCACCGACAACTCCTCGATCGCCTCCGGCCTCGTCCACAAGCTGCTCAACCGCGGCCCGTACCGCCTCTCCGGCGGCTCGGCGGCGGTCGACGCGGCCGGCTGGAACGCGGCGGCGGGCTACCAGGTGGACTGGATCCCGTCGATGCGGATGGTGGTGGACCTGAACGACCTGGACTCCTCGCGCTGGGTCAACGTCGGCGGCGCCTCCGGCCACGCCTTCCACCAGAACTACAACGACCAGACCGACCTCTGGCTCAAGGGCAAGCTGCTGACCTGGGCCTACACCCCGGACGCGGTCGAGAAGGCCACCAAGCACAAGCTGGTGCTCACCACGGGCTGAGGCCCGTCCCGAGCCCGAGCGGCCCCGCCCTCCTCCCGGGAGCGCGGGGCCGCCGCCGTCTCATCCGTGGCCGTCCCGGCCGCCGCGGTCCCGGCCGCCGCCGTCTCAGCCGCCGTCCCGGCCGAGCGCCCGCACCCCCGAGGGCGTGACCGCCAGGTCCACCGGCAGGTCGTGCGGCTCGGCCGGCACCCGCTCCAGCAGCTCGTGCTCGTACAGCAGCACCGCCAGGACCGGCCGCGCCCCGGCCCGCTCCAGCCGGGCCAGCACCCGGTCGTAGCTGCCCCCGCCGCGGCCCAGCCGCAGCCCGGCCGCGTCCGCCGCCAGGCCCGGCAGCAGCACCACCGACGCCCCCGTGACGGCCTCCGGCCCCAGCCGCGGTCCGACCGGCTCCAGCAGCCCGCGCCCGGCCGCGGCCAGCGCCGCCGGCCCCGCGTACTCGGCCCAGTCCAGGTCGTTGTCGGGCAGCAGCACCGGCAGCAGCACCCGGACGCCGCTCTCCCGCAGCGCGTCCAGCAGCGGCCGCGTCCCGGGCTCCGCGCCCACCGACACGTACGCGGCCACCGTGCTGCCCGGAGCGGCCAGTTCCCACGCGTGGCCGGCCAGCGCGAGCGCCGCCTCCGCGCGCCCCTCGGCGGTGAGTGCGCGGCGCCGCGTCAACAGCCGTGTCCTCAGGTCGCTCTTCTCGTTGTGCACCGGATCCTCCACGTCCGAAAACCGTGACGCGCAGAGCCTGACACGCGAAAGGGCGCCCCGATTGTCCACCCCGTTGCTGGTCCAGGCCCTGGCCGCGCTGAGCGCCCCCGCGCTGGCCGGCGCCACCGTGCTCGGTGTGCGCGCGCGCCGGGAGCGGGCCGGGGCCGCCGCCGAACGGGAGCGGCTGACCGGCCGGATCGCCGAACTGGAGGAGCGCTGCGCCGAGCTGGAGCGGACCGCCTCCTGCGACCCGCTCACCGGCGTCTGGAACTACCGCCACCTGCAGCTCACCCTGGACCGGGAGATCGAACGGGCCCGCCGCGCCGAGCACACCGACCAGGCCGAGGGCCCGCGCCCGCTGGCCGTCCTGCTGCTGGAGATCGCCGGCTTCGACGCGGTGCTCGCCGAGCACGGCCGGGCCCGCGGCAACGCGATACTGCGCGACCTCGCCCAGCGGCTCGCGATGGAGATCCGCCGCGCCGACACCCTGGGCCGCTACAGCGGCGAGGAGTTCCTGGTGGTGCTCCCGGACACCGGCGCCGAGGGCGCCGCGCAGGTCGCCGAGCGGCTGGTCTGGTCGGTCCGCCGGCACCTGCTGCTCGACTGGTCCTCCGGCACCAGGGCGCCCCGCCCGGCCGGGGGCAACGGCCTGACCGCCGCCGTCGGCGTCGCCGTGCTCCCCGAGGACGGCACCCACGCGGCCGTCCTGCTGCGCTCCGCCGACGGCGCCCTGGCCGCCGCCCGGGCGTCCGGCGGCGACTGCTGGCGGCTCGCACCGGGCCCGGGCCGCCCCGCAGGGGCACGTGAGCAGCCCCCTCGCGCACCGGAGCGGGCGCCGACTCCCGAACGTGACCGTTCGGAAAAGCCGGGTAGTCTGTCCGCCTGTACCGGAGGGGACCCCCTGGCCCAGCCGGTCGCTTCCCATACGCCTGCCACCGTGGCCGTGCCCCGGGACGTGCTGTCCTAGCCGCCCGACCGCGCTCGGCCGGGCGAAAACGTGCCTGAGTAAGGTAAACGCATGACGACGACCACCTCCCGAATTCCGGTAACCAAGGCCGTGGTACCCGCGGCCGGACTGGGCACCCGCTTCCTCCCGGCGACCAAGGCCACCCCGAAGGAGATGCTGCCCGTCGTCGACAAGCCGGCCATCCAGTACGTCGTCGAGGAGGCCTCCGCCGCCGGCCTCTCCGACATACTGATGGTCACCGGCCGCAACAAGCGCGCGCTGGAGGACCACTTCGACCGCGCCTACGAGCTGGAGGAGCTGCTCGTCCGCAAGGGCGACGAGGACCGCCTGCGCCGGGTCCGCGAGTCCGTCGAGCTGGCCAACATGCACTACGTCCGCCAGGGCGACCCGAAGGGCCTCGGCCACGCCGTCTCCGTCGCGGAGCAGCACGTCGCCGGCCAGCCCTTCGCCGTCCTGCTCGGCGACGACCTGATCGACCCGCGCGACCCGCTGCTCGCCCGCATGATCGAGGTGCAGCAGGAGCTCGGCGGCTCGGTTGTCGCCCTCATGGAGGTCGACCCCTCCCAGATCCACCTGTACGGCTGCGCGGCCGTCAAGGCCAACGGCTTCGGCGAGGACGTCTTCCAGGTGACCGACCTGGTCGAGAAGCCCGAGCCGGGCGAGGCGCCGTCCAACTACGCCGTCATCGGCCGCTACGTCCTCGACCCGCTGGTCTTCGACGTGCTGCGCGAGACCCCGCCCGGCCGCGGCGGCGAGATCCAGCTCACCGACGCCCTGCGCGAGCTGACCACCCGCGACGCGGAGGCCGGCGGCCAGGTGCACGGCGTGCTCTTCAAGGGCCGCCGCTACGACACCGGCGACCGCGCCGACTACCTGCGCGCTATCGTCCGACTGGCCGCCGAACGCGAGGACCTGGGCCCGGAGTTCCGCTCCTGGCTGCGGGAGTTCGTCGGTTCCGAGCTGCAGGACTGACCGCACGACACAGAGAGCGAGCCGCCGATGACCGGGTCCACGGAGCACACCACCACCCCCGCAGCCTTCTGCGACGGGTCCGCGGACCGGGCACCGGCGGCTCCTCGCTTCTGGACGGTGGACGAGCACCGCGCCGACGTGCTGGCCGCGGTCGGCCCGCTGCCCGCGATCGAGCTCCAGCTGCTCGACGCCCAGGGCTGCCGGCTGGAGGAGGACGTGGTCGCCGAGGGCGACCTGCCGCCCTTCGACAACAGCTCGATGGACGGCTACGCCGTCCGCACCGCCGACACCCAGGGCGCCACCGAGGACTACCCCTCGGTGCTCGCCGTGGTCGGCGACATCGCCGCCGGCGCGGGTGAACTGCCCAGGGTCGGCCCCGGCCGGGCCGCCCGGATCATGACCGGCGCCCCGGTGCCGCCCGGCGCCCAGGCGGTCGCCCCGGTCGAGTGGACCGACGGCGGCACCGGCACCGGGACCGCCGCCGTGGCGATGACCGCGCCGGTGCCGGACGAGGAGGTCCGGGTGCTGCGCCCGGTCGCCGAGGGCGCCCACATCCGCCGCCGCGGCAGCGACGTCGCCGCCGGCACCACCGTCCTGGAGGCCGGCACCCGGCTCGGCCCCACCCAGCTCGGCCTGCTCGCCGCGATCGGCCGGGCCACCGTGAAGGTCCGCCCGCGCCCCCGGGTCGTGGTGCTCTCCACCGGCAGCGAGCTGGTCCAGCCCGGCGAGCCGGTCGGGCCCGGGCAGATCTCCGACTCCAACAGCTTCACCCTCACCGCGGCCGCCCAGGAGGCCGGCGCCATCGCCTACCGGGTCGGCGCCGTCCCCGACGACGCCGACCGGCTGCGCGCCGTGCTGGAGGAGCAGCTCGGCCGGGCCGACCTGATCGTCACCAGCGGCGGGGTCAGCGTCGGCGCGTACGACGTGGTCAAGGAGGTCTTCGAGTCCTACGGGGGCGTCGACTTCCGCAAGCTGCGGATGCAGCCCGGCAAGCCGCAGGGCTTCGGCCGGATCGGCGGCGCGGCCGGGGTGCCGCTGCTCGCCCTGCCGGGCAACCCGGTGAGCGCCTACATCTCCTTCGAACTCTTCGTCCGCCCGGTGATCCGCACCATGCTGGGTGCGGGCGACGTTCACCGCCCGGTGGTGCGCGCGCTCTGCCCGTCCGCGCTGCGCTCCCCGGCCGGGCGCCGGCAGTTCCTGCGCGGCCGCTACACGGCGGACGGCACCGTACGGCCGGTGGGCGCCGCCGACTCGCACCTGGTCGGGGCGCTGGCCCGGGCGAACTGCCTGATCACCGTTCCCGAGGAGGTCACCGAGCTGCCCGCCGGCAGCGAGGTCGACGTGGTGCTGCTGGAGTCCTGAGCGGCGCGGAGGCGGCGGGTCAACAGCGCCCGGAGGCGAGCGGGGAGCGGCAGAGCGGTACGGTAGCGCGGTATTCGACCTGCGCGCCCCTGGAGTTACCCGTGACGACACCGAACCCCGGCGACCGCCTCACCCACGTCGACGACCGGGGCGCCGCCCGGATGGTCGACGTCTCGGCGAAGGCCACCACCGCGCGCACCGCCGTCGCGGCCGGGCGGGTCAGGGTCTCCCCGCGGGTGGTGGCGCTGCTGCGCGGCGAGGGCGTGCCCAAGGGCGACGCCCTCGCGGTGGCCCGGATCGCCGGGATCATGGGCGCCAAGCGGACCCCGGACCTGATCCCGCTCTGCCATCCGATCGCGGTCTCCGGCGTCGAGGTCGACCTCACCGTCGGGGACGACGCGGTCGAGATCACCGCCACCGTGCGGACCGCCGACCGCACCGGTGTCGAGATGGAGGCGCTGACCTCGGTGACGGTCGCCGCGCTGACCGTGATCGACATGGTCAAGGCGGTCGACAAGGGCGCGAGCATCGAGTCCGTCCGGGTGCTGAGCAAGACCGGCGGCAAGAGCGGCGACTGGTTCGCGCCGGAGGCCGGCGCATGAGGACGCGGAGCACGAGGGCGCTCGCCGTGACGGTCTCCAACCGGGCCTCGGCCGGGGTGTACGAGGACAAGGGCGGCCCGCTGCTGGTGGCGGGCCTGACCGCGATGGGCTTCACCGTCGACGGCCCGCGGGTCGTCCCGGACGGCGAGCCGGTCGAGGCCGTCCTGCGCGAGGCCGTCGCCGCCGGCTACGACGTGGTGCTGACCACTGGCGGCACCGGCATCTCGCCGATGGACCTCACCCCCGAGATGACCGCCCGGGTGATCGACCGGCAGGTCCCCGGCATCGCCGAGGCCGTCCGCGCGTACGGCCGCGACAAGGTGCCGACCGCGGCGCTCTCCCGCGGGCTGGCCGGGCTCGCCGGACGTACCCTGATCGTCAACCTGCCGGGCTCGACCGGCGGCGTCAAGGACGGTCTGGCCGTCCTGGAGCCGCTGCTCGCGCACGCCGTCGACCAGCTCGGCGGCGGGGACCACCCCCGGCCCGACGCACCAGCTTCCGGGAGAGCGCACTGAACGCCGGCTGGCCGGTAGAACTCCACGAGGGGGAGGTCGTGCTGCGCCCGATCCGGGCCCGCGACCAGCGCGAGTGGCAGGAGGTGAGCCGCCGCAACCGGGACTGGCTGCGGCGCTGGGAGGCCACCGTGCCGCCCGGTCCGGCGGGCCAGGCCGCCGGACCCCGCCCGACCTACCGGCAGATGGTCCGCTTCCTGCGCGGCGAGGCCTCGGCGGGCCGGATGCTGCCCTTCGTGGTGCTCCACAAGGGCCAGCTGGTCGGCCAGTTGACCGTCGGCGGGATCACCTGGGGCTCGATGTGCTCGGCCAACGTCGGCTACTGGATCGACGAGGCGGTGGCCGGCCGGGGCATCATGCCGACGGCCGTGGCGCTTTCGGTGGACCACTGCTTCCACACCCTCGGACTGCACCGGATCGAGGTCTGCATCCGCCCGGAGAACGGCCCGAGCCGGCGGGTGGTGGAAAAGCTCGGCTTCCGTCCGGAGGGAATGCGTCCGCGCTATCTCCACATCGACGGGGACTGGCGGGACCACCTGGTCTACGCCCTGACCGCCGAGGAGGTTCCGGAAGGGATGCTGGAGCGCTGGCGGGCGCTCAGTTCCGGCCGCGAACCACGTAATTGAATATTTGTTCGAAAGAAATATCGATATGGCATCGGCGCGGTGGCGGACCGTCACAAACACCGGCAAAATAGTCGGAGAATCAGCTTGATCACACGACACGCCGCGCCAAATTGCTGCCGGGCCTTCCCCGTCGCCCGTACGGTGTGAATCGTGAGCAGTAGCGGCCTTATCTACGCCGTCATCGTAGGGGCCTGGGCCGCCTATCTGGTGCCGATGTGGCTCCGCAGGCAGGACGAACTCAACGAGGCGCGCCCGACGGAACGCTTCAGCACCGCCATCCGCCTGCTGGCCGGGCGTTCGGCGCTGGAGCGACGGGCAGCCCGGGCCCTGGGTGACGAACCGCGTGACGACGAGCACAGCAGCGACGGCCCCCCCGAACGGGACGCGGCCGACTCCGGCGACCCCGCCGTGCGGGAGCCCGAACCACCGGTGGAGCGACCGGCCGAACGGCCGGCCCCGGCGCGGCAGGTCGGATCCGAGCGCCGGGCGCTGCTGTTGGCCCGTCGGCGCCGGATGGTCACCGCCCTCTTCCTGGCCTTCGCGCTCGGCGCGGTGGTCGCCGCGGTGGCGGGCCTGGCCTTCCTCTGGGTCCCGGCCGTGCCGGCGGTCCTCCTCACCCTCTACATCGGCCACCTGCGCAAGCTGGAGCGCCAGCGGTACGAGGTGAAGCTGGACCGCAACCGGGCCGCCCAGGCGGCCGAGCGGCTGCGCCAGCGCGAACGCCGGCGCGCCGAGGTCCCGGCGGACGACCGGCCGACGGTCGAGGCGCCCGCCCCGGACGACGCCGCCCCGGCCGCGCCCGCCGAGCACCGCTCCGGCCGCCGGCCGCACCTGCGGCTGGCCGCCGATCCGGAGCAGGCCACCGTCGCGGTGCCCTCCGCCTCCGCGGTGGCCGAGGCGACCGAGCACGAGGAGTGGGTCGACGGCATGCGCGAGCGCGGTGCGGCCGGCCCCGACTCCTGGGAGCCGGTGCCCGTCCCGCTGCCGACCTACGTCACCGCACCGGTCGCCCCCCGGGTCTCCCGCGGCCTGGACCTCTCGGCCCCCGGCACCTGGACCGCCGGGCGGCCCACCGAGTCCCGCAGCACCCCGCTGTTCGACCAGTACGCCGAGGCCCCGGCCCCGGAGTCCCGCCCCCGCGCGGCCAACGAATGACCGCCGTGACCACCCCCGACCAGGGGGTGGTCACGGACCCCCTCCGAAAGGTGCTAAAGTTTCTTCTCGTTGGGGCTGTGGCGCAGTCCGGTAGCGCACCTCGTTCGCATCGAGGGGGTCAGGGGTTCGAATCCCCTCAGCTCCACCCAACGGACCGGTTCCGACCGGCCCAGCAGATCCCGCCGGGAGTTCGACTCCCGGCGGGATTTCGCGTTTTGACGCCCCGGAAGTTCCGGGCCGCCCGCTCCGTGACCGAGCTCACAGCGCCCTCGCCGGGCGGAATCCGTTGTGCTCCGAGGCCCGGGGGACTCTCAGAGGGGTCGGTTATGGTGGGTGGGCCCAGACGGTGACGAGGGAACGATCTGGTCTATCTCAACGGGGTGCCATCGCGGTGCGCGAGTTCGGTCTGACACGGTGGACGCGACAGGCGGACCCGGAGGGGCCCGACGGCGGCCCGGCGAGCGGAAGACCGAATTCCTGGACCATCGCGGCGGCCTGCGTGGCCGTGGTGTCGGTGGCGGCCTTCGTCCTCCAGCGGCACCTGCACGGGGCGAACATGGTCGACATGCTCGTCTACCGGGCCGAGGGCCAGGCCGTGGTCAACGGCGACGACCTGTACGCGATGCGGCTGCCCGGCTGGGACCTCCCGGCCACCTACCCGCCGTTCGCCGCGATGCTGTTCGTGCCGAGCACCTGGTTCGACGTGAGCCCGCTGCGGATCCTGGTGACGCTCGGCAACTACGCGCTGCTCGGCCTGGCCGTGCACCTGTCGCTCAAGCTGGCCGGCTGGCCCGCCCGGCGGTACCGGACGGCGGCCACGGTCCTCGCCGCCGGCCTCGCGGTCTGGCTGGAGCCGGTCTACACCACCTTCCAGTACGGCCAGGTCAACCTGGGCATCCTCTGCCTGGTGCTGTGGGACCTCACCCGCCCGGACCGCAGCCGGTCCAAGGGCGTGGGCATCGGCCTCGCCACCGCGATCAAGATCACCCCCGGGCTGTTCACCGTCTACCTGTTCCTGACCGGCCGGACCAGGGCCGCCCTGGTCTCCATCGCCACCTTCCTGGCGGCCGGCCTGGTCGGCTGGGCGGTGCTGCCGGACGCCTCGTACGGGTTCTGGACCAGGTACCTGTGGGACCCGAGCCGGGTCGGCGTCACCGTGCTGGTCGACAACCAGTCGCTGCGCGGGGCCGTCTGCCGGCTGCTCGACGTCAACGACCCCGGCACGGTCGGGCTGATCGCCTCCGGGCTGGTCGCCACGCTCGGGCTCGGGGTGGCCGTGCTCGCCGGGCGCTCCGCCCGGGTGCTGCGCCGGGCCGACGCCTGGGGCGGTGTCTGCGCCGCCCTCACCGCGCTGCTGGTCTCGCCGATCAGCTGGACCCACCACTGGGTCTGGTGCCTGCCGCTGATCGCCCTGCTGGCCGCGGAGGCCCGGAGCACCGGCCGCCGGGTGCTGCTCGGCGTGACGCTGGCGGTGTTCCTCTCCCACGTGATGTGGGCCGTGCCGCACCGCTGGGGCCGCGGCGTCGCCTGGTACTGGCAGCTGCCCGGCTCGATCTACCCGCCGCTGGCGGTCGCCGTCCTGGTCGCGATCGGCCTGCGGCTGTACCGGGCCCGGCGGCAGGCCGTGGACGCCTCGGCCGGTGCCTGGGCGCTGCTCGGCGCCAGGCTCGACCACGACCACGGCCACGACCGAAGCCACGACCACGACGACGACCGCGACCCCGCCCTGAGCAACCGGACCTGACGGACCGGACCTCACGGACCAGAGACGGACCAGAGCCGACGTGACCACGCAGACCGCGACCCCGCCGACGACCCGGGCCGCCGTACCCGCCGCCGCCCGCCGGGCCGCGGCGGTCCTGGGCCCGCCCGCCCGCCGCACCGTGCTGCTCAGCCTGCTGTGCTTCGCGGTGATGTGCGCCATCGGGATGCAGGGCTGGCTCTCCGTCTCGCTCGGCGGCTTCGACCTCGGCATCTTCGACCAGGGCGTGCGCGGCTACGCCCACTTCGGGCTGCCGGTCTCGACGTTGAAGTACTACCACCACGAGTTCCCGCCCGGGTTCTCGCTGCTCGGCGACCACTTCTCCCCGGTCCTGGCGCTGCTCGCGCCGCTGTACTGGATCTGGGACGACCCGCGCTCGCTGATCATCGGGCAGGCGCTGCTGTTCGCGCTCGGGGTGCCGCTGATCCGCCGGATCGCCGCGCACTCCTTCGCCGCCGCCGAGCCGCGCACCGCCCGTCGGGCCGCCGACCTGGCCGGGCTGGCCTACGCGCTCGGCTGGCCGCTGCTGGTCGCCTCCCGGGTCGGCTTCCACGAGGTGGCCTTCGCCGTCCCGCTGATCCTGCTGATGCTGGAGCGGGGCCTGGCCCGCCGCTACGGCACGGTGGTGCTCGCCGCGGTGCTGCTGTGCTGCACCAAGGAGGACCTGGGCCTGCTGGTCGGCGCGTACGGGCTGGTGCTGCTGCTGCGCACCCGCCGCACCGGGGACCGCGCGGGGCGCCTCACCGGGCTGGGACTGCTGCTCGGCGGGCCCATCGCCTCGGCGGTGGCGATCAAGTGGCTGATCCCGGCGATGGGCGGCGAGCCGGGCTACTACTGGAACTACAAGGCGCTCGGCGACGACGGCGGCCAGGCGGTCACCCACCTGCTGCACAACCCCTTCCTGCTGGTGCAGACCGCCTTCGACGAGCCGTTGAAGCCGCTGCTGCTGCTCTGGCTGTTCGGCACGATGTTCCTGCTGCCGCTGCGCTCGGCCACCGTGCTGTGCATGCTGCCGCTGCTGGCCGAACGGATCCTCTCCAGCAACCCCAACCACTGGTCGATCGCCCGGCACTACGACTCGATGCTCTGGCCGGTCCTGCTGACCGCGAGCATCGAGGTGCTGGGCCGGCTGAGCGGCGCCGAGCGGCCCGAGCGGACCCGGCGCCGGGCCCGGCTGCTGGGTCTCGGCACGGTCGGGGTGGCGCTGGTGGCGGCGGTGCCGATCGGGCTGCTGCAACTGGCGGTGCCGTCCTCCTGGGAGCCCAGGGCGAGCGAGGCCGCGCTGGTCCGGGCGGCCGCGCTGATCCCGGACGGCGCCTCGGTGGAGGCCGACAACCAGATCGCGCCGCGGCTGACCGCCCGGACGGACGTGGTGCTGGTGGACGGGACGCCGCGCGGGCGCGAGTACGTGCTGACCCGCGCCGACAAGCGGTCCTTCCCCTTCAAGACCGACAAGGAGCAGGCCGACCGGATCCAGCTGCTGCTGGCGCACGGGTACCGGCAGCTCTGGGCCGAGGACGGGGTGGTGCTGCTGCACCGCGAGGGCGACCAGCCGATCCCGGGCGAGCACGTGCCGGGGCCGGGCAGCAAGCCGGTCCAGGACGAGGTGCCGTCCGACGTGGGGCACAACCTGTTCAAGGGCTGATCCGGGCACCGGCCGCCCGGGTGGCGCGTTCGCCGTCCGCCCGGACGACGGCCACCGGGCAGGGCGCGTGGTGCAGGCAGTACTGGGCGACGGTGCCCAGCGGGGCGTCCGGCGGGGTGGAGTGGCCGCGGTTGCCGAGGACGAGCAGGGCGGCGCCGGCCGCGGCGGCGACCAGGGCGGGGCCGGGCGGCCCGGCCTTGAGCCGGCGGCTCAGCCGGAGCCCGCAGTCGGCGGCCGCCTCGTCGAGGATCTCCGCGGCGCGGCGCTCCGGTTCGAAGCCGTCCAGGGCGGGCGGCACCAGGCCGTGCTCGCCGAACAGGCAGGGGAAGTCCCAGACCGCCACCGCCTCCAGCGGGCCGCCGGTGCGCCGGGCCAGGCGGGCGGCCCAGCGGATCGCGGCGCGGGCGGGGGCGGAGCCGTCCACGCCGACCACGATCCGGCCGCGCGGCTGCACGCTTCGATCGTAGACGCGTTCGAGGGCCGGCCGGAAGGTGTCCGGCCGGCCCTCGACAGGGGGCGTTACGGGCGCTCGGCGTAGGTGCCGTGCTGGTGGTGCGAGCCCTGGTGCGGGACGGGGCCGTGGTGGCCGGGGCGGTGGCCGCGCGGGTGCCGGGTCAGGTGGTAGCCGAGGACGCCGGCCAGGGCGGCCAGGAAGCCGCCGCCGATGGTCCAGTACCAGCGGCTGTTCCAGCCGGAGAACCAGCCGGTGTACCAGTGCTCCTGCTCCGCGACCGGGGCCGCGGCCCGGGCCGTGCTCGCGCCGCCGCCGACCGGCGGGACCAGCGGGGCCTTGAGCTCGCCGCCCTCGGGCTGGGCGTTGTCGGCGTTGCCCTTGGCGGCGACGTGCAGCTGGGTCGTGGCGGCCAGGCCGAGGTCGGGCTGCGGGGCGTCGGTGACCGAGAGCCGGACGTAGTAGGTGCCGGGCAGCGGGTCGCCGGACCACGGCTCGGCCCAGGTGCGGACCTCGCGCAGGGTGCAGTTCAACGCCAGCGAGGCGGTGTTCTGGTCGCCGGTGGCGTTCTGGGTGCCGGCGGTGCAGGCCTGGCGGCGGCGCAGCCCGTCGAAGACCTCGACGCTCCAGGTCTGCGGGCCGTGCCGGTCGGCGGCCGGGGCCAGGTTGACGGTCAGGCTGACCGTCGGGGTCTGGCCCTCGGAGGCGCCGAACGCCCAGTAGAGGTAGTCACCGGTGGAGACGGCGACGTCGGCGTCCTGGCCGGGGGAGAGGTTGACCGCGGTCAGGAAGGAGGTGCCGGCCTTGGTGGCCGGGGCCGGGGTGCCGCTCGCGCTCGCCGTCGGGGACGGCGAGGCGGCGGAGGCGGCCGGGGCGCCCAGCGCGAGGGCGGGCAGCAGGGCGAGGGCGGCGAGGGCGCCGCGGATCGTCGTACGCATGATCAGTTCTCCCGCCAGACGGCGATCCGCCAGCGGGCGATCCAGCCGGCGACCACGCCGAAGAGGAGGCCGGCCAGGGTGAGGGTGAGCAGCAGGATCCAGCCGCGGCCGAGGCCCATCGCGGCGCCCTCGGGGGCGGGCGAGGCGGACGCGAGGTCCACGGTCAGTTCCAGCGGCATGCCGGGGTCGGCCTGGACGCCGCCCTGCGGGGCCAGCGAGTTGCTGACCACCAGGCAGACGGTGGTGTCCGGCTTGTCCTTGGCGGAGGTGGTCGGGCTCGCGGTGACGTAGCCCTTGGAGTCGTCGGTGGACCAGCGCAGGCCGGTGGAGATCACGTCGGCGCGGGCGCTGCCGGCGTCGGTGCCGCGGACCAGTTCCTGGCCGGTGGCGCTGGTGGCCTGGAGCAGGACGCCGTAGTCCCGGGCCACCGCGCGGTCGAGGCCCACGCTGACCGAGGCGCGCAGTTCCTGGCCGGACTTGACCGGGACCTTGTAGACGCGGTGCTCGGAGAACTTCTCCCGGTCGCTGTAGACGCCGGGGGTGAGCACCGGGGCGCTCTCGCACTTGTCGGTGCCGGCGGTCTTGGACGGGGTCACCGTGTAGGTGTCGTTGGAGCGGTCGACCAGCTGCTTCACCTTGTCGGTGAGCTGCTGCGGGGTGCGGACGTCGGTGTAGGTGCCGCCGGTGGCGTTGGCGATGCAGAGCAGCTGCTGGCGGGTCTTGTCGTCGTGCGCCAGGCCGAGGGTGTCGACCACCAGGTGGATGCCCTGGGAGGCGAGTTCGCGGGCGACGTCGCACGGGTCGGGCGGGGTGCAGGTGTCCTCGCCGTCGGTGATCAGGACGATCCGGCGGGTGGCGTCGCCCTTGCCGAGGTCCTGGGCCGCGCCGCGCAGGGCGAGGCCCATCGGGGTCCAGCCGGTGGGGCGCAGGGTGGCGACCGCGGTCTTGGCCTCGACCTTGTTGGTCTTCCCGACCGGGAAGAGCTGCTTGGTGTCCTGGCAGCCGATGTTCTTGTCGTTGCCGGGGTAGGTGGCGCCGAGGGTGCGGATGCCGAACTCGGTCTCCGCGGGCAGGGCGTCGATCACCTCGTTCAGCGAGTTCTGGGCCACCGAGATGCGGCTCTTGCCCTGGATGTCGGCGGTGTTCATGGAGCCGCTGACGTCCAGGATCAGGTCGACCTTGGGGGCCTCCTTCGGGGCGGGGGAGGCGCCGGCTGATGGTTCGTCGGCGTGGGCGGGCAGGCCGAGGAGCAGCGAGGCGCCCGTTATCGCCAGGGCGGCCAGCAGGCTGCCGAGCCTGGTCTTCGGTCGTCGTCCGGTATTCACCCGGCCGATCCTAGGGATCATCAGTTCGTCAAGGCCAAACGGGACCGGACGGTGCACCCGCCCGCCCCGGCGTGAACTCCGGCGTGCGGGGAGGGGTTTGCCGGACGCGGTGTTCACGGCGGCCTTATCCGCGCCGGATAGCCTTCGAAGGGACCGGATGGGGGCGGGGTGCGGATGGAGCTGACCGCGGTCGGCAAGCGGTACGGGCGGGGCGGGCGGTGGATCCTGCGGGACGTCGGACTGGCCGTCGGTCCGGGGGAGTTGGTGCGGATCGCCGGGGCGAACGGGAGCGGCAAGTCGACCCTGCTGCGGCTGGTGGCCGGGATCGAGCGGCCGAGCACCGGCCGGGTGGTGCGGCCCGGGGCGGCGGCGTACGTGCCGGAGCGCTTCCCGCCGGCGTTGCCGTTCGACGCCGCCTCGTACCTGCTGCGGGTGGGCCGGGTGCACGGGCTGTCGGCGGGGGAGGCGCGGCGGCGGTCGGGGGAGTGGCTGGACCGGTTCGGGATCGCGGACCGGGCGGGCACCCCGTTGAGCCGGCTGTCCAAGGGCACCTGTCAGAAGGTGGCGGTGGCGCAGGCGCTGATCGCCGAGGCCCGGGTGCTGCTGCTGGACGAGGCGTGGACCGGGCTGGACCCGCGGGCGCGGGCGGTGCTGGACGACGCGGCCGCCGAGCGGGCGGCGGCGGGCGGCACGGTGCTGTTCGTGGACCACGACCCGGCCCGGCTGGCCGGGCGGACCAGCGCCGCCTACCGGGTGGGCGCGGACGGTGGGCTGCGGCCGGCCGAGGAGGCGGCGCCGGTGGTGGACGGCGGGCCGGTGGTGGAGGTCGAGGTGGACCTCCCGGACGGCGCCCCGCTGCCGGAGCGGCTGCCGGGCGCGCCGGTGGTGACCGCGCTGGGCGGCACGGCGGTGCGGCTGGAGGTGTCGGCCGGGCACTCGGACGCCCTGCTGCGCGGGCTGCTGCTGGGCCGCCCGGCGCTGCGGGTGCTGGCGGTGCGCCGGCGGGAGGAGGGGTGATGCGGCAGGTCGGGGCGCTGACCCGGTACCACCTGGAGCTGCTGGTGCGCTCGCACGCCTGGCTGCCGCCGTTCCTGGCGTTCGCGCTGGTGCTGGTGGTCGGGGTGACGCCGGGCGATCCGCTGCTGGGCGGGCTCGGGTTCGGGGCGGGGCTGCTGGTGCCGGTGAGCGCCTGGTACGTGCGGGCGGTGCTGGCCGTCGAGCCGCCGGCCTCGCGGGCCTGCCTGGTCGCGGTGGCGGGGCCGGTGCGGGTGCACCTGGGGGCGCTGCTGGCGGCGGTGACGGCGGGGCTGGTGCTGGCGGTGGGCGAGGTGGCGGCGCTGTGGTGGGCGGGTGGCGCGGTGGCGGACCCGGGGGCGGGGCGGGAGCCGGGCGTGGGCGGGGCGCTGCTGGCCGGGTCGGCGACCTCGGTGGTCTGCGTGGTGTCGGGGGCGCTGGCCGGGGTGCTGGGCAACCGTCCGGTGCTGGTCCGCTCGCCGTACGGGATCCTGGCGGCGCTGGGGCTGGCCGCGGCGGCGCTGGTGCTGCCGGGTTCGCCGGCCAACGCGGCGGTGCGCGGGGTGGTGACGGCGGCCCGGACCGGGCAGGTGGCCGTGCCGTGGGGTGAACTGCTGCTCGCCGTGCTGCTGTTGGCCGTGGTCGGGGCCGGGGTGGCGGTGCTGGCCGGGCGGCGGCCGGAGTGAGGTGCGGCGGGCGTGATCGCCGCAAAGGCGGACACACCGGGGCGAAGAGCTGATAGATATGGATAGTGCTCGTTAGGGTGACGAACCGGGGCACCGGTGTCCGGACCCGGTCGGCCCCTTCGACTCCCGCCTCCCCCAGGACGGTCCGTGGCGACACCCTCCGCCGTGACGAGATCCGCGGCCCGGCCGGTTCGGCCGGTGCGGCCCCGGCGCACCACCGAGCTGGTGCTGGTGCTGGCCGCGGTCCTGATCGCCGTGTTCGGCTACGTCGAGGTCGGGGTGGACCTCGACGGCGAGGCGCCCGCGGACGCCGCCCAGTACGGGGCGGCGCTCGGCGTGCTCGCCCTGGCGGCGCACGGCGTGGTCCGCCTGCGGGCCCGGTACGCGGACCCGCTGCTGCTGCCGATCGCGGTGCTGCTGAACGGGATCGGCCTGGTGGTGATCTACCGCCTGGACCGGGCCACCCCCGGCCGGGAGGCCGCCTCCACCCAGCTGCTCTGGTCGGCCCTGGGGACGGGGCTGTTCACCGCCGTGCTGCTGCTGGTGCGCGACCACCGGCGGCTGCGCCGCTACGCCCACGTCGGGGCGCTGCTGGCGCTGGTCCTGCTGGTGCTGCCGATCCTCTTCCCGCCGGTGTACGGCTCCCGGATCTGGATCGTGATCGGGCCGCTCTCCTTCCAACCGGGGGAGTTCGCCAAGATCCTGCTGGCGGTCTTCTTCGCCGCCTACCTCGCGGTGCACCGGGACGCGCTGGCGCTCACCGGCCGCCGGGTCTGGCGCTGGCAGCTGCCGCGCGGGCGGGTGCTCGGGCCGGTGCTGCTGATCTGGGCGGCCTTCGTCGGGGTGCTGGTGCTGGAGACCGACCTCGGGACGGCCCTGCTGTACTTCGGGCTGTTCGTGGTGATGCTGTACGTGGCCACCGCGCGCACCGGCTGGATCGCGATCGGGCTGGGCCTGGCGGCGGTCGGTGCGGTGACGGTGGGCTGGCTCTCGCCGCACGTGCACAGCCGGGTGGTGGACTGGCTGGACCCGCTGGGGTCGATCGCGGCCGGCCGGGGCGCCAACCAGATCGCCCAGTCGCTGTTCGCCTTCGCCTGGGGCGGGGAGCTGGGCGCCGGGCTGGGCAACGGGCACTCCGTGCTGATCGGCTTCGCCGCCAAGTCGGACTTCATCCTCGCCACCATCGGCGAGGAGCTGGGGCTGACCGGGCTGATCGCGGTGCTCCTGCTGTACGCGGTGCTGGTCTCGCGCGGCTTCCGGACCGGCATCGCGCTGCGCGACCCGTTCGGGCGGCTGCTGGCGATCGGGCTGGCCGCGATCGTCGGCCTCCAGGTGTTCGTGGTGGCGGGCGGGGTGCTGGCGCTGATCCCGCTGACCGGGATGACGATGCCGTTCATCGCCCAGGGGGGTTCCTCGGTGGTGACCAACTGGATCATCGTGGCGTTGCTGGTGCGGATGAGCGACGACGCCCGGCGGCCGGTGCCCGGGCCCGCGTCAGGGCCCGGGCCGGAGCCCGCGTCCGGGCCCGGACCGGAGGTGCGGTGATGGTCGGCCTCGGGCCGCGGGGCAACGGACCGCAGGGGCTGCCCGGGATCTCGGTCACCGGTCGCCGGGCCGCCACCTTCTGCCTGCTGCTGGTCGGGGCGCTGTGCGTGCAGGCCACCCGGGTGCAGGTCTTCGAGGCCCGGGACCTCGACCGCAACAGCGCCAACCAGCGGTTGGTCATCGAGGGCTACGCCCAGCCGCGCGGGGACGTCCTGGTCGGCGGGCAGCCGGTGACCGGCTCCCGGGCCACCGGCGGCCGGTACGCCTACAAGCGCACCTACACCGACGGAACGACGTACGCCGCCGTCACCGGTTTCGCCTCCCAGGCGTACGGCAACAGCCAGCTGGAGGGCACCGAGGACGCCCTGCTGAACGGCACCGACGGCCGGCTGACCGGCTGGTCGCTCCGGGACGCGCTCACCCGTCGGCGCAGCCCCGGCGGGAACGTGCTCACCACGATCGACCGGGCCGCCCAGCAGGCCGCGGTGCGCGGGCTCGGCGACCAGAAGGGCGCGGTCGTCGCGATCGAGCCGGCCACCGGGCGGATCCTGGCGCTGGCCAGCACCCCCTCCTACGACCCGGGCGACTTCGCCGGCTCGGCGGCGGCCGACCAGACGGCCTGGAACCGCCTGCAGACCGACCCCGGCCGGCCGATGCTCAACCGGGCGCTGCGCCAGACGTACCCGCCGGGCTCGACCTTCAAGGTGGTCACCGCCGCCGCGGCGCTGGCGGCCGGGGTGGTGACCGACCTGGACGCGCCGACCGACGCGCCCTTCCCGTACGTGCTGCCGGGGACGGCCACGCCGCTGGTGAACGACAGCGCGGCCTGCGACCGGCCCGGGCTGTCGCTGGACGCGGCGATGACGGCCAGCTGCAACAGCGTGCTGGGCCACCTGGGGGTGCGGACCGGGCTGGAGAAGCTGGTGGCGACGGCCGAGGGCTTCGGCTTCAACGACCCGAGGCTGGACGTGCCGGTGCGCCCGGCCCGGTCCAACGTCGACACCGCGATGGACCCGGCGCAGCTGGCGCTCTCCTCGATCGGGCAGTTCGACACCGCGGCCACCCCGCTGGTGATGGCGATGGTCGCGGCCGGGGTCGCCAACGACGGCACGGTGATGCGGCCGCGGCTGGTGGAGCGGCTGACCAGGAGCGACGGCACCGAGGTCGAGGTGCGCGGGCCGGCCGTGTACCGGCAGGCGCTGACCCCGGCGGTGGCCGGGCAGGTGCGGAAGCTGATGACGGACGTGGTGGAGAACGGCACCGGCGGCAACGCCCGGATCCCCGGGGCGGTGGTCGGCGGCAAGACCGGTACCGCCCAGCACGGGGTGGACAACAGCGGGACGCCGTACGCCTGGTTCATTTCCTGGGCCAAGCCGGCCGGTTCGGCCGCCGTGCCGCCGGTCGCGGTCGCGGTGGTGGTCGCGGACAGTGACGCCACGGACGTCACGGGTGGCGCGCTGGCCGCCCCGATCGCCCGTTCGGTGATGCGGGCGGTGCTCGGCAGCTGACCCGGACAGGGGCGTTGACCTGGTCTTCTATCGGATGCCCGGAAGATCCGCCGCGTGCGAAGTGTCCGGTTTGTGAGCTCTGCTGCGCCGATTCGTACAATGCGCGGATCGGTCTTGGTTGTTTGCGACACTGGTGCCTTTGCCGGGTACTGTCCCATGTTTGTTCGGTTGGTCCCCGAAGGCACCCCCCCAGTGCTCAGGGTGACCGGCCACTAGGACACCCTCCCCCGCCTAGAAGGACAGCAGTTTTGGCCAGCAACACCCTCGGTGCGCGTCTGCTGCGCCGCAAGCCCGTCTCGACCCTGATCGCCGAGAGCGAGGGCCGCGACCTGCCGGCCGGCGCGCCCGAGGAGGGCGGCCGCTCCGGTATCCACCTGCGCCGCTCGATCGGGCTCTGGCAGCTGTCCGCGATCGGCATCGGCGCCACCATCGGCACCGGCATCTTCTTCGTGCTCAACACGGCGGTGCCGTCGGCCGGTCCGGCGGTCATCCTGTCCTTCGTGATCGCCGCGGTCACCGCCGGGCTCACCGCGCTCTGCTACGCCGAGATGGCCTCCGCGATCCCGGTCTCCGGCTCCTCGTACTCCTACGCCTACGCCACCCTCGGCGAGGGCGTCGCCTTCGGCGTCGGCATCTGCCTGCTGATGGAGTACGGCGTCTCCGCCTCGGCGATCGCGGTGACCTGGGCCGAGTACCTGAACAAGTTCCTCGACCTGGCCTTCGGGGTCAAGATCCCCGAGCAGCTGTCCGGGGCGCCGGACAGCACCCACTGGTTCAACCTGCCGGCGCTGCTGCTGGTCGCCATGGTCTGCGTCCTGCTGATCCGCGGGGTCAGCGAATCGGTGAAGGTCAACGCCGCCATGGTCGCGATCAAGATCGCCATCCTGCTGCTGTTCATCGGCGTCGCGCTCACCGGCTTCCACTCCGGCAACCTGACCCCGTTCATGCCGCTCGGCATCGGCGGCGTGCAGGTCGCCGCGTCCAGCATCTTCTTCTCCTTCATCGGCCTGGACGCGGTGTCCACCGCCGGTGAGGAGGTCAAGAACCCGCGCCGGACCATGCCGATGGCGATCATCATCTCGCTGGTCGTGGTGACCCTGCTCTACATCCTGGTCGCGCTGGCCGGCATCGGCGCCCAGCCGTGGCAGAAGTTCGACGGCCAGGAGGCCGGGCTCGCCCAGATCCTCCAGGACATCACCGGCCAGAGCTGGCCCGCGATGATCTTCGCGGTCGGCGCGATCGTCTCGATCTTCAGCATCACCCTCGTGGTGATCTACGGGCAGACCCGCATCCTCTACTCGATGGGTCGCGACGGCCTGCTGCCCAAGCGCTTCGCCGAGCTCTCCCCGCGCACCGGCACCCCGGTCTGGAACACCCTGGTGGTCGGGCTCGGTGTGGGCGCGCTGGCCGCGTTCATCCCGCTGAACGTGCTGGCCGACATCACCAGCCTCGGCACCCTGATCGCCTTCTCGGTGGTCTCGATCGGCGTGATCGTGCTGCGCCGCACCCAGCCCGACCTGCCGCGCGGCTTCAAGGTCCCCGGCTACCCGGTCGTCCCGCTGCTCAGCGTCGGCTTCTGCGGCTACCTGATCACGGGCCTGCACGCCGACACCTTCCGGGCCGGGGCGATCGCCCTCGCCGTCGCCGTGGTCGTCTACTTCGGCTACAGCGTCAAGCACTCCCGACTGGAGCGCGCCGAGCGGCCGGCCGTCCCGACCGGGACCGGCACCGGCTGACCAGGGCGTCGGCCGCCGGGCCGTTATCCAATCGTGAAGGGCCGCCGCGTGGTACGACACCCGGCGGCCCTACGCGCGTAGCGTCCCGATCGGCGCCCGAGACGGTGGCGACAGGGCCCGGTTCGCCGCCATAACCTTCCACCATGGTGAGCACCCGCACGCCCGGCTTCTCCCGCCCGCGCGGCCGCTTCACCGGCCGCTCCAGAACGCCGGCCCCGACCATCGACGCCGAACCGCCGGCCAGACCCGGACGGCCGCCCGCGGGCTCCACGAGCCGCCCGTTCCCCCGTCAGCGTGGTGAGAGCACCTTCCCGCCCACGCCCGTTCGGTGGAATCCCGCCCGGCTCGCCTCGCTGCGCTGGGTGCAGCTGCTCGGCTGTCTGATCGCGGCCGGCTGGGCCGCGGCCTTCCCGCTCGTCTCCGACCTGGCCAACCAGCGGCTGTGGGGCCTGGTCGCGGCCCCGGCCTACGTGGTGGCCGGACTGCTCTGCCTGACCCTGCCGCGCCGCTTCGCGGCCGAGGCCGCCGCCGTGGTCGCCCTGCTCGGGGCCGTGCTGGCCCCGCTCGGGCTGCTCGCGGTGACCGGCCGCCACCAGTCCGAGGTGATGGTGGTCGAACGCTCGGCCCACCTGATGCTCACCACCGGCGACGTCTACCTCCCGCACCCGGTGGTCGTCACCGACTACAACCCCTACCTCCCGGCGATGTCCCTGTTCGGGCTGCCGCGCCAGCTGCTCGGCAGCTCCACCGCCTTCACCCGGGTCGCCGGGGACGCCCGGATCTGGTTCGCCCTCACCTTCGTGGTCTGCCTGCTGGCCGCCTGGCGGCTGCTTCGGCCCACCCGGTCCGGCACCGACGGCCAGCGCGCGCCGCTGCTGCCGCTGGCCGTCCTCACCGCCTCGCCGCTGATAGCGCTGGCCCTGGCGGTCGGCGGCGTCGACCTGCCGCTGATCGGGGTCTGCTGCCTGGCCATGGCGCTCGCCGAGCGGGACCGCACCGTCGCCGCCGGGCTGGTGCTCGCCCTCGCCTGCAGCCTCAAGTGGACCGCCTGGCCCGCCCTGCCGGTGGCCGTCCTGCTGCTGTGGCGGCTGTACGGCCGGCGGCCCGCCGCCCGGACCGCGCTGATCGGGGCCGGGGTGAGCGCGGCGGTGCTGCTGCCGTCCGTCCTGACCCAGCCGCAGGCGCTGCGCGACCAGGTGGTGCGCTTCCCGCTCGGGATGACCGCGATCCGCACCCCCGCGGGCAGCCCGTTGCCCGGCAAGGTGCTGGCCGGCTTCGGGCCCACCGGGCACAGCGTGTCGCTGGCGCTGATGACCCTCGCCCTGGTCGGGGTGGCGATCTGGCTGGTGGCCCGGCCGCCGGTCTCCGCGATCGCCGCCGCCGACCTGCTGGCCGCCGGGCTGGCGATCGCCTTCACGCTCGCCCCGGCCGGGCGGTTCGGGTACCTGGCGCTGCCCGCCGTCCTGGTGATCTGGCCCCGGCTGGCGGCCCGGCGCTGGAGCAGCCGGCGCCCGGTGCCGCCCAGGCCCGCGCCGGAGGCACCGGCACCCGCCCTGCCGAGGAGCTGAGCGGGGCCCGGACGCACGGGAGCCCGCCACGGTGACGTGGCGGGCTCCTCGCGTACCCGCGTACCTGCCTCAGACGGTCACTTGTTGCCGGACTTGAGCAGCGAGGCCACGGCCGGGCCGGCCGCGTCCACGCCGTGGCCGCCGCCCTGGACCTCGGCGGCGACCGCGAGGTTGCCGCGGAAGGCGGTGAACCAGCTGTTGGTGGTGGAGGCGCCCTGGACCTCGGCGGAGCCGGTCTTGGCCCCCGCGTTGTCGGTGATCCCGGCCATCACCTGGCTGGCCGTGCCGCCGACGGCGGTGGCGTTCATCATCGCGCGCAGCTTGGCGGCGACGTCCGGCGAGATCTGCCGGGCCGCCTGCTGCTGGGGCAGGCCGGCGACCAGGACCGGCTGCTTGAACCCGCCGCTCTGGACGGTCGCCGTGATCGAGGCGATGGCCAGCGGGTTCATCTGGACCTTGCCCTGGCCGATGTAGTTCATCGCCTGCTCGTCCTTGCTGCCCGGGGTCGCCGGGATCTTGCCGTCGGCGTTCGGCAGGCCGGTCTTCCACTCCAGGCCGATGCCGTAGACGTCCTTGGCGGTGCCGGCGAGCGTCTCGGGCTTGAGGCTGGTCAGGCCCTGGTTGATGAAGGCGGTGTTGCAGGACACCATGAAGTCCTTCTGGAGCGTGTAGTCCGGGAAGGCGCCGGGGAAGTCGTTCGGGATCGCCACCGGGTTGCTGCTCTTCTCCGGGCAGGCCACGTTGCTGTCCGGGGTGAGCCCGGCCTCCAGCAGGGCCGTCGAGGTGACGATCTTCATCGTCGAACCGGGGGCGAGCAGGCCGGTGAAGGCCCGGTTCTGGCCGGTGGCCGGGGCGTTGGCGAAGGCCAGCACCTGGCCGGTGCTGGGCTCGATGGCCACGATGGAGCCCTGCTTGCCGCCCAGGTCGGTCATCGCCTTCTCGGCGGCGGCCTGGAGGGTGTTGTCGATGGTCACCTTGAACGGCTTGCCGGGCTTGGGCTCGACGATGGTGAACAGCTTGTCCGCGGCGGTCTTGCCGGCCGGGTCGGTGATCACCACCGCGCTGCCCGCGTCCTGGTCCTTGTTCGGGTCCGGGGGCAGCAGCTTGCGGGCGTTGTCCTGGAGGGTGGCCATCAGCGCCGGGGTGAGCGAGGCGCCCTGCAGCGCCTTGCCGTTGCGGTCCACCACGGTGGACGGCGGGGCGAAGACCTGCTGGGTGGCGATGGTCTCGTTGCCGGACAGGTGCGGGTGGATCACCGAGGGCGCCCAGTGCACGGCCGGGGTGTTGTCGCTCATCTTCACGACGCCGAGGAAGCCGTTGTAGTCCCAGACCCGGCTGGTGCCGGCGAACTCGGCGCGGGCCTTGAAGCCCATCAGCACGCCGGTCGGCCCGGAGGCGGCGGCGGACGGCGACTCGGTGGCGCCGGCGGTGGCGCCCGCGGACGGGGTCGCCGAGGCCGCGCCGGTCGGCTTGGCCGGGGTCGGGGTGCCGGTCGCCGAGGCGAAGGCCTGCGGGGTGGCCGGGCCGGCCGGGGTCAGGGTCAGCGCGCTGGGCTTCACCTGGTCCTTGAAGGCGGTCAGCGCCGTGGTGGCCGCGGCCGGGTCGTCGGTCAGCGAGGCCGCCTTGGCGATGTCGCCGGAGGTCCAGGCCGCCAGGAAGTCCTTCGCACCGTTCGCCGCCTGGTCGGCCGTGGGCGGCTCGGCGACCACCGTGCGGGGCTTCTTGTCGCCGGACGAGGAGTCCGAGCCGCCCATCAGGCTGTAGGCCCCGTAGCCACCGCCCGCGAGGACGGCGATGGACACGCCGGTGATGATGCCGATCTTCGCGCCACTGCGCATGGTGCAAATCCCCCAGGGGTCTCGCGGCCGGGCGCAACCGGCGGGGCCGGAAACGCGGTACTCCCCCCACCCTAGGCAGGCCGGATCGGCGGGCCGACGAAACGCCGGGGACTTGTGACGGATCTGGTACGTGTCGTGGACCGGGTACGGACGGTTCGGGGGGAGGGTGTGCGCGCGCTCCCCGGACGCTTCCCCCGCTGGTCGCGGGGGGTCTCAGATCCAGCTGTTGAACCACATCCGGGCGCGCCAGTCGCTCAGCGGGATGGTCTGCCCGGTGAACAGCGGATAGAAGTACAGGAAGTTCCAGATGATCAGCAGCACCAGCAGCCCGGCCGCGGCCGAGCCGATGATCCGGCGGTCCCGGGAGGCGCCGGCCGGCCCGATCAGCGTGCCGATCAGCATCGTCACGGCGAGCACCAGGAACGGGACGAAGACCACCGCGTAGAAGAGGAAGATCGTCCGCTGCTGGTAGAGGAACCACGGCAGGTAGCCGGCGGCCAGGCCGCACAGCAGCGCGCCGGCCCGCCAGTCCCGGCGGAAGGCCCAGAGCCACAGGCAGTAGACCAGCGCCAGCAGGGCCGTCCACCAGAGCAGCGGGGTGCCGATGCCCAGCACCTCGCGGGCGCAGTCGGCGACGGTGCAGCCGTTCTGGCCGAGCTTGGGGGACTCGTAGTAGAAGGACACCGGGCGGCCCAGCACCAGCCAGGACCACGGGTTCGACTGGTAGGTGTGCGGGTCGGTCAGGTGGGTGTGGAACTCGTAGACCGTCGAGTGGTAGTGCCACAGGGCCCGCAGGCCCTCGGGTATCCACGGGTAATCGGTGGAGCGGCCGACCGCCCAGTCCCGGCCCCAGCCGCCCTGACCGGGCGCGTTGCTGCTGGCGAACCAGCCCCACCAGGACGCCACGTAGACCGCCACCGAGACCACGACGACCGACACGAAGGCCGGCACCACGTCCCGGGCCAGCACCGCCAGGTACGGGCGCGGGGCGCCGGCCAGCCGGCGGGCGCCGACGTCCCACAGCACGGTCATCAGACCGAACGCGGCCGCGACGTACAGGCCGCTCCACTTGGTGGCGCAGGTCAGGCCGACGCAGACGCCGGCCGCGATCCGGTACGGGCGCAGGCCCAGGTGGAGCCGCTGGGCGAGCAGCGCGTCCTCGACCCCGCCGAGCCTCGCCGCGAGCCGGGCCCGGGTGCGGTCCCGGTCCAGGATCAGGAAGCCGAAGGCGGCGAGGATCCAGAACATCACCACCAGGTCGAGCAGGGCGGTCCGGCTGAGCACCAGGTGCAGGCCGTCCACCGAGAGCAGCAGGCCGGCCACGCAGCCCAGCAGGGTGGAGCGGAACATCCGCCGGGCGATCCGGGCCAGCATCAGCACCGACAGGGTGCCGAGCAGGGCCACCGCGAACCGCCAGCCGAAGGGGTTCATGCCGAACAGCTGCTCACCCGCGCCGATGATCCACTTGCCCACCGGCGGGTGCACCACGTACGACGGCGTCGGGCGGTACGGCACGGCCGCGCCCGGCGTCATGATCGTCGTGTTGGCGTCCTCCGGCCAGTTGATCTCGTAGCCGCCGTGCCAGAGCGCGTAGGCGTCCTTGGCGTAGTACGTCTCGTCGAAGATGATCGCGTGCGGCTGGCCGAGGTCGGTGAACCGCAGCAGCCCGGCGAACACCGCGACCGCGACCGGGCCCAGCCAGCCGGACCAGCGGCACAGGAAGTACCAGAGGCCCTGCGGCAGCCGCAGGCCCAGCCGCAGCAGCAGCGGGGACTGCGCGACGTCGGGCCGCGTCACCCCGGGGCCGTCCGGCATCGGCGGGACGAGGCGCTCGGTGAGCGTGCCGGTCGGACGGGCCCGGTAGCCGAACCCGGCCAGGCGCTCCCGCCAGCCGGCGGGGGCCCAGGGTGACTCCGGTGAGCGCGGGGACGGCAGGCCGACACCGCCCCGCGCGGAGTGGTCCTTCACCGTGGGCGTCTGCGCCGCCGTGTCGCCGTTCATCCGCCACATCGTAGGGGCGGTCCTCGTACGTGTGACCGGTCCCTCGGAAGCTGACCGAATCGTCACCAAACGCCCCGGCGGCCCGGAGCTGCGAGGATGGGGCCCGTGACAGGAGTACTCGTTCTCGCAGGCACACCCATCGGCGACGTCTCGGACGCCCCGCCCCGGCTGCTCACCGAGCTGGCCACGGCGGACGTCATCGCGGCGGAGGACACCCGGCGGCTGCGCCGGCTCACCCAGGCGCTCGGGGTGACCCCGGCCGGGCGGGTCGTCTCCTACTTCGAGGGCAACGAGGTCGGCCGCACCCCCGAGCTGGTCGAGGCGCTGCTCGGCGGCGCCCGGGTGCTGCTGGTCACCGACGCCGGGATGCCCTCCGTCTCCGACCCCGGCTACCGGCTGGTGGCCGCCGCCGTCGAGGCCGAGGTGAAGGTCACCGCCGTCCCCGGGCCGTCCGCGGTGCTCACCGCGCTCGCGCTGTCCGGCCTGCCGGTCGACCGGTTCACCTTCGAGGGCTTCCTGCCGCGCAAGACCGGCGACCGGGCCCGGCAGCTGGCCACCGTCGCCGCCGAACCGCGCACCATGGTCTTCTTCGAGGCGCCGCACCGGATCGCCGAGGCGCTGGCCGCGATGGCGGAGGCCTTCGGGCCCCAGCGCCCGGCCGCCGTGTGCCGCGAGCTCACCAAGACCTACGAGGAGGTCAAGCGCGGGCCGATCGGCGAGCTGGCGGCCTGGGCCGCGGACGGCGTCAGGGGCGAGATCACCGTCGTGGTCGCGGGCGCCCCGCCGGCTGCGCCGCAGGAGCTGACCCCGGCCGAGCTGGCCCGGCTGGTGGCCGTCCGGGAGGAGGCCGGGGAACGGCGCAAGGAGGCCATCGCGGCGGTCGCGGTCGAACTGTCCGTACCCAAGCGGGAGGTCTTCGACGCGGTCGTCGCGGCGAAGAAGGAAGGCTCGGACGGGGCTTTGAAAAAGGGGTGAATTCCGGGGGTTGCGTGGCGGGCGGGGAGTCGTACCTTGGAGGGAAGGCCCGGCTAAACGCCCGCTGCGATGAAGGTTCGACCCCGGATTCCGGTTCCCGACGCGCCCTTTGTATAGGGCTCGCCAACCCGCATCCAAGTCTTCACAAGAAGGGCGTCAGCCAGGGCGGTACGGGCATTTCCTTGAACGGAAAGACCCAGCCGGGCGAGCGCCCGACGGGCACTGGGAGTTGGCTATGAGCGACACGATCGGTAGCCCCCGCAGTGGCAACGCGCTGAACGTCCCCGGCCTGGCGGGGCGGGCGCACACTCCCGTCGAGACCGTGCGGGAGGCCTACTCCTTCGCCTGCCTGCGCTGCGGGTACGGCTGGGAGCAGGCGTACGACATCGAGCACCACGTGGCCCGGGACGGGCACATCGTGTTCGAGTACCACGCCAACGGTGTCCGGGTGCCGTCCCCGCTGCTCAAGCCGACCTGCCCGGGCTGCGGTGGACACACCGTCCGGATCATGCGCGAGGGCCGGGTGGCCGGCGCCGACCAGCCCCTGCGGCACGCCCCCGGCTACCCGGCGCACGCCGAGCCGGCCCGGCCGACCCCGGCCTCCGGGCCCGCCGAGCCGCAGGGGCGCTGGGCCCGGTTCTGGTCGCGGCTGCTGGGCTGACCGGGCCGACGGGTCCTGGGCAGACCGGAGCGACCGGGCCGACGGGTCCGGGGGAGCGCGGCCGGGGCCGCCCGCCGCGAGCAGTGCGGCGGGCGGCCCCGCGGTACGCCGGGGCGATATCCGGTCGAGGGGTGCGTTCGGGCCCGACTAAGCTTTCCGACCATGGCGGCCACTGCAGACCACAGCACCACCGGGACGAGCGCCCCGGCGTACTACGTTTCCACTCCGATCTACTACGTCAACGACCGTCCCCACCTGGGCCACGCGTACACCACCGTGGCGGGCGACGTCCTCACCCGCTGGCACCGCCAGCGCGGCGAGAAGGTGTGGTACCTGACCGGCACCGACGAGCACGGTCAGAAGATCATGCGGACCGCCGAGGCCAACGGCGTCAGCCCGCAGGAGTGGTGCGACAAGCTGGTCGAGGAGGCCTGGAAGCCGCTCTGGCAGCACCTGGAGATCGCCAACGACGACTTCATCCGCACCACCGAGGAGCGGCACACCGCCCGGGTGCAGGAGTTCGTCCAGGACCTGTTCGACAAGGGCGAGATCTACAAGGGCGGCTACTCCGGCCCGTACTGCGTCGGCTGCGAGGAGTTCAAGCTCCCCGCCGAGCTGCTCGACGGCGCCACGGAGGACGAGAAGCTCTGCTCCGTCCACAAGAAGCCGGTCGAGTGGCTGGAGGAGGAGAACTACTTCTTCCGCCTCTCCGCCTACGCCGAGCGGCTGCTGGAGTTCTACGCCGCCAACCCCGGCTTCATCCAGCCGGCCTCGGCCCGCAACGAGGTGCTGCGCTTCGTCGAGCAGGACCTCAAGGACCTCTCGATCTCCCGCTCCACCTTCAACTGGGGCGTGCCGCTGCCCTGGGACGAGAAGCACGTCCTCTACGTCTGGGTCGACGCGCTGCAGAACTACATCACCGCGGCCGGCTACGGCAGCGACCCGGAGCGCTTCGCCGAGCTCTGGCCGGCCTCCGTCCACCTGGTCGGCAAGGACATCCTGCGCTTCCACGCGGTGATCTGGCCGGCCATGCTGATGGCCGCGGGCCTGCCGCTGCCCAAGCGGGTCGTCGCCAACGGCTGGCTGATGGTCGGCGGCGAGAAGATGTCGAAGTCCAACCTGACCGGCATCGCGCCCACCGACCTCACCTCGCACTTCGGCGTCGACGCGTACCGCTACTACTTCCTGCGGGCGATCCCGTTCGGCACGGACGGCTCGTTCTCCTGGGAGGACTTCACCGCCCGCTACACCTCCGAGCTCGCCAACGACTTCGGCAACCTGGCCTCCCGGGTCGCCGCGATGGTCGGCAAGTACTTCGGCGGGACGCTGCCGGCCGCCACCGCCGCGGGCGAGGCCGAGCAGGCCGTCGCGGACGGGCTGGCCGCGGCCGTCGCCGCCGCCGACGCCAAGATCGGTGAGGAGCTGGACTTCGCCGGCGGCCTCGCGGCGATCTTCGAGTTCGTCAAGCAGGTCAACGGCTACCTCACCACCCAGGAGCCGTGGAAGGTCGCCAAGGACGAGTCCGAGGAGGGGCAGGCCCGCCTCGCCACCATCCTCTACACCGCCGCCGAGGCGCTGCGCGGCACCGCCGTGCTGCTCAACCCGGTGATGCCGTCCACCGCCGAGAAGCTGTGGGCCTCGCTGGGCGCCGCCGAGGGCCTCGGCGCGCTCGCCGACCAGCGCGTCGCCACCACCGGCGACTGGGGCCGGCTGCCCGTCGGCGCCACCGTCACCAAGGGCGAGATCCTCTTCCCGCGCCTCGAAGAGAAGCCCGCCTCCTGATGGCCGGCAAGGACGACGACCGGTCGACCCCGCCGCCGCTGCCGGAGCCCCTGGCCGTGGCGGTGGCCGACTCGCACACCCACCTCGACATGCAGGCCGGCACTCCGGCCGAGGGGCTCGCCCGGGCCGCCTCGGTCGGCGTTACCACGGTCGTCCAGGTGGGCTGCGACGTGCCCGGCTCGCGCTGGGCCGCCGAACTGGCGGCGCAGTACGAGCAGGTGCACGCGGCCGTCGCCCTGCACCCCAACGAGGCGCCGCGGATCTTCCTCGGCGACGCCGACGGGTGGTCCGGGCAGCAGCGGCACGCGGGCGGGCAGGCGGCGCTGGACGAGGCGCTCGCCGAGATCGACGCGCTGGCCGCGCTGCCGCAGGTCCGCGCCGTCGGCGAGACCGGGCTGGACTACTTCCGCACCGGGCCGGAGGGCGTGGAGATCCAGAAGGAGTCGTTCCGCCGCCACATCGTGATGGCCAAGCGGCACGGCAAGGCACTGGTCATCCACGACCGCGACGCCCACGAGGACGTCATCGCCGTCCTGCTGGCCGAGGGCGCCCCGGAGCGGACCGTCTTCCACTGCTACTCCGGCGACGCCGAGATGGCGAAGGTCTGTGCCGAGCACGGCTGGTACCTCTCCTTCGCCGGACCGGTCACCTTCAAGGCCAACCAGCCGCTGCGCGACGCGCTGCTCGCCACCCCGCTCGACCGGATCCTGGTCGAGACCGACGCCCCCTTCCTCACCCCGCACCCGTACCGGGGGCGGCCGAACGCGCCGTACCTCATCCCGGTCACGGTGCGGTCGATGGCGGCGACCCTGGGGCTGCACGAGGACGAGCTGTCGGCGGCGATCGCGGCGAACACGGCGCGGGCCTTCGGGTACTGAGCGGGTCGCGGGGGCCGTCCGGAGACGGGCGTTCCGGTTCGGCGCGTCCGGGGGGCGGCGCCCGCGCCCGTATCCTTGGCGCGTGAGCACCACCGACCCCACCCCTGACAGCCACCTGCTGGGCGCCGCCGACATCCGCGAACTGGCGGCCGCGTTCGGCGTGAAGCCGACCAAGCAGCGCGGGCAGAACTTCGTCATCGACGGCAACACCGTGCGGCGGATCGTCCGCGCCGCCGAGGTGACGGAGCAGGACGCGGTGGTGGAGGTCGGGCCCGGGCTCGGCTCGCTCACGCTGGCGCTGCTGGAGGTCGCGCGGCACGTCACCGCGGTCGAGATCGACCCGGTGCTCGCCCGGCACCTGCCGGACACCGTCGCGGCCCGGATGCCCCGCAAGGCGGACGCCTTCGCGCTGGTCCTCAGCGACGCCATGGAGGTCGCCGAGCTGCCCGGCCCGGCGCCCACCGCGCTGGTCGCCAACCTGCCGTACAACGTGGCCGTGCCCGTCCTGCTGCACATGCTGGCGACCTTCCCCAGCATCGAGCGGACCCTGGTGATGGTGCAGAGCGAGGTCGCCGACCGGCTCGCCGCCAAGCCCGGCAACAAGGTCTACGGCGTTCCCTCGGTCAAGGCCAACTGGTACGCCGAGGTGAAGCGGGCGGGTGCGATCGGGCGGAACGTGTTCTGGCCCGCCCCCAACGTCGACTCCGGGCTGGTCTCGCTGATCCGCCGCGAGCCGCCGACGACCACCGCCAGCCGCGAGGAGGTGTTCGCGGTGGTCGACGCCGCGTTCGCCCAGCGCCGCAAGACCCTGCGCGCCGCGCTGGCCGGCTGGGCCGGCTCCGCCGCCGGGGCCGAGCAGGCACTCGCGGCCGCCGGGATCGACCACAAGCTGCGCGGCGAGATGCTGACGGTGGAGCAGTTCGCCGCGATCGCCGAGCACAAGCCGGTCGAGCACAAGCCGGTCGAGCACAAGCCGGTCGAGCACGAGCCGGTCGAGCACGAGCCGGTCGAGCGGAAGGCCGCCGAACACGAGCCCGCCGAACACGAGCCCGCTGGGGACGACGAGTGATCACCGTACGGGTACCGGCCAAGGTCAACGTCCAGCTCGGGGTCGGCGGACTGCGCGCCGACGGCTTCCACGACCTGGCCAACGTCTTCTTCGCGGTCGCGCTCGGTGACGAGGTCACGGCCACCCCGGCGGACGGCGTGACGCTGTCCTGCTCGGGCCCCGACGCCGACGCCGTCCCGCTCGACGACAGCAACCTCGCCGCCCGCGCCGCCCGGCTGCTCGCCGCCCACCACGGGATCGCCGACCCGGGCGTCCACCTGCACATCGCCAAGGCCATCCCGGTCGCCGGCGGCATGGCCGGCGGCAGCGCCGACGGCGCCGCCGCGCTGGTCGCCTGCGACGCGCTGTGGAAGCTCGACACCCCGCTCCCGGTGCTGCTGGACCTGGCCGCCGAACTGGGCTCCGACGTGCCCTTCGCCCTGCTCGGCGGCGTCGCGCTGGGCCGCGGCCGGGGCGAGATCCTCGAACCGCTGCCGGTCGAGGGCGCCTTCCACTGGGTCTTCGCGGTCGCCGACGGCGGCCTGTCCACCCCCGCCGTCTTCCGCGAGTGCGACCGGCTCCGCGAGGAGGCCGGCACCGGCTCCAGCGACCGCCAGGTGCCCACCCCCGACGCCGACCCGGCCCTGCTCGCCGCCCTCGCCGACGGCGACGCCGTCGCGCTGGCCGACGCGCTCACCAACGACCTCCAGGCCGCCGCGCTCTCCCTGCGGCCCGCGCTGGCCGCCACCCTGCGGGCCGGCACCGAGGCCGGTGCGCTCGGCGCCCTGGTCTCCGGCTCCGGACCGACCTGCGCCTTCCTGGCCAAGGACGCCGAGGCGGCGGCCGCCGTCGCGCGGGCACTGCTGGCCTCCGGCACCTGCCGGGCCGCGCACGCCACGTACGGGCCGGTGCCGGGGGCGTCGGTCGTCTGACCCGGCGGGGGTGCTCGAGGTGGTGGGGCTCCGGTCGTTCGACGCGGTGGGCGCGCCTGGCGTGGTGGGGGCGTTCGACGCGGTGGGCGCGCCTGGCGTGGTGGCGGCGCTCGACGCGGTGAGGGCGTTGCGGCCCGCCCATTAGGCTGGGGTGATCGGGTCGTCCCCGAGAGAGGGGCGGGCTGGGCCCGCCCCCGACCGCCGAACCCAGGAGCGCAGCACACGTGGCCGTCAACCTCGCCACCATCGAGTCCGTCACGAAGGTCTACGGCACCCGCACCCTGCTGGACGCGGTCAGCCTGGGCGTGAGCGACGGCGACCGGATCGGCGTCGTCGGCCGCAACGGCGACGGAAAGACCACCCTGATCCGGATGCTCGCCAAGCTGGAGGAGCCCGACGGCGGCCGGATCACCTGGAACGGCGGCCTCGAACCGGCCGTCCTCACCCAGCACGACTCGCTCGACCCGAAGGCCACCATCCGGCACGAGGTCATCGCCGACCGCGCCGACCACGAGTGGCTCGGCGACGCCCGGATCCGCGACATCATCGAAGGCCTCTTCGGCGGCCTCGACCTGCCCGGCTTCGCCGACGGCCTCGACACCGTCATCGGCCCGCTCTCCGGCGGCGAGCGCCGCCGGATCGCCCTCGCCAAGCTGCTGCTCGGCTCCCCCGAGCTGATCATCCTCGACGAGCCCACCAACCACCTCGACGTCGAGGGCATCAACTGGCTCGCCCAGCACCTGCAGAAGCGCCGCTCCGCACTGGTCTGCGTCACCCACGACCGCTGGTTCCTCGACCAGGTCTGCACCCGGATGTGGGACGTCCAGCACGGCGAGGTGCACGAGTACGAGGGCGGCTACTCCGACTACGTCTTCGCCCGCGCCGAGCGCTCCCGGATCGAGGCCGTCGAGGAGCAGAAGCGCCAGAACCTCGCCCGCAAGGAGCTCGCCTGGCTGCGCCGCGGCGCCCCCGCCCGCACCTCCAAGCCGCGCTACCGGATCGAAGCCGCCAACGCCCTGATCGCCGACGTGCCGGACCCCCGGGACAAGAGCGAGCTGATGAAGTTCGCCAACGCCCGGCTCGGCCGCACCGTCTTCGACCTGGAAGGCGTCACCGTCAAGGCCGGCCCCAAGCTGCTGCTGGAGAACCTCACCTGGCAGCTCGGCCCCGGCGACCGGATCGGCCTGCTCGGCGTCAACGGCGCCGGCAAGACCTCGCTGCTGCGCGCCATGCGCGACGCCTACACCAGCGAGGGCGACGTCCAGCCCACCTCCGGCGTGATCAAGGTCGGCAAGACCGTGCGCCTGGCCTACCTGTCCCAGGAGGTCGCCGAGCTGGAGCCGACGACCCGGGTGCTGCAGGCCGTCGAGCAGGTCCGCTCCCGGGTCGACCTCGGCAAGGGCCGGGAGATGAGCGCCGGCCAGCTGTGCGAGCAGTTCGGCTTCGGCAAGGACAAGCAGTGGACGCCGGTCGGCGACCTCTCCGGCGGCGAGCGGCGCCGGCTCCAGCTGCTGCGGCTGCTGATGGACGAGCCCAACGTGCTGTTCCTCGACGAGCCGACCAACGACCTGGACATCGAGACCCTCAACCAGCTGGAGGACCTGCTCGACGGCTGGCCCGGCTCGATGGTCGTCATCAGCCACGACCGGTTCTTCATCGAGCGGACCACCGACGTCGTCCACGCGCTGCTCGGCGACAAGAAGATGCGGATGCTGCCGGGCGGCGTGGACGAGTACCTGGAGCGGCGGGCCCGGATGGCCGCCGCCGCGGCGCAGGCCGCCCCCGTCGCCGCGGCCCCGGCCGTCGACCCCGCCGCCGGGCTCTCCGGCGGGGACCTCCGGGCGGCCAAGAAGGAGATGCAGAAGATCGAGCGCCAGATCGCCAAGCTGGACGACAAGGAGTCCAAGCTGCACGCCCAACTCGCCGAGCACGCCGCTGACTTCTCCAAGGTCGCCGAACTGGACGGGCAGCTGCGCACCGTCCGGGAGGAGAAGGAGGAGCTGGAGATGACCTGGCTGGAGCTGGCCGAGCAGGTCTGAGCGGCTGCCTCCCTGAAACGGCAGCCTCCTCGCTGAGTCGGCTGCTACCTCCCTGCTGCTACCTCCCTGCTGCTTCCTCGCTGAGTTGGCTGCTTCCTGAACTACCGCTGCTTGAGCAGGAGTTCCAACTCGTCCGCCGCACGGCCCAGCGCACTGAGCGCCGGGTCGTGCGGTGCGTCCGGCCGGGCCGCCCGACCGACCGGCGGCCGGTGCTCCCGGGCGGCGGCCGTCAGCTCGTCCAGGGCCCGCCGGACCCGCTCGGTCTCCACCGGATCCGGCACCCGGCCCCCGTACCGGATCTGCGCGGCGAACGCCGCCACCGCCCCGCCCAGCCGCTCCAGCGCCGCCGTGGCCGGCAGCCACTGCTCGGCCAGCCGGCCCGTGGGCGGCGGCTCGGCCAGCCCCTGCCGCACCTCCTGCCGGGCGTCCGCCAACGACCGGTAGGCCGTACGGCGCAGCCACACCTCGCCGGTCCGGTGCTCCGTCACCGCGTCCAGGTAGGCGCGCAGGGCGGTCGTCGCGGTCACCAGCCGCGGCTCGATCCGGTGCCGCGGGCGCTCCGGCCACAGCAGGTAGCCGAAGAGCAGCACGATCGCGCTCGCCAGGACCGTGTCCAGCACCCGCGGCCAAAACTCGGCCGCGCTGCTCTGGCCGCCGAGTTGGAGCAGCACCAGCGCCATCGGCGTCATCGCCACCGTGGTCAGCCCGTAGTGCGCCGCCGTCGCGTACGGCAGCAGCGCCACGCACAGCGCCGCCACCGCCGTCAGCACCCACTCCTCGGTGGTCGACGCCAGCAGCGCCGCCGTCACCACCACACCCAGCACCGTGCCGACCGCCCGGCTCACCGCCCGCAGGAACACCGAACCCAGGTCCGGCTTCACCACGAACGCGATCGTCATCGGCACCCAGTAGCTCTTGCTCAGCGGGTAGTTGGCCGTCACCGCCGAACCCACCGCGATGCACAGCGCCACCCGCAGCCCGTACCGCGCCGACGCGGCGGACCACAAGCGCCCCCGGAGCCGCCACGGGTCGGGCGGCGGCGCGGGAGCCGCGTCGATCCGGGCCGGCCGACCCGCGACCGCGTCCGCGGCGGCCCGCAGCGCCACGTCCAAGGCCTGCCGCGCCGGAGTGTCCGGCCGCCACCGCGGCAGCACCACCTCGCCACCGCCCCGCCGCACCGCGGCCGCCAGCCGCCCCGGCACCGCCGCCACCTCCGCCGGCACCGGCCGCCACGCCCACAACAGGCCCGTCGCCGCCTCGGTCGCCGCCAGCGCCGCCTCGTACACCGGGCGCAGGGCCGTCCGGCCGCGCCCCGGGAGCAGGTCCTGCACCTGGTTCAGGCGGGCCGTCAACACCCGGCGGGACTCCGCGCCCCGCGCCGTCCCCAGATCGCCGAGCGTCCGGCCGAGCGCCTCGTACGCCGCCGCCAACGCCCGGACGCGCGGGTCGGCCGCACGCCCGGGCAGACCCAGCAGCACCACGAACGCCGCACCCACCAGCATCATCGGCGCCGCCGCCCACCACGGCCCCGGCAACGGCATCCCACTGCCCAACGCCGCCGACACCAGCAGCAGCATCCCCGCCGCCGACCCGCGCGGACCCGTCGCACTCAACGCACCCGACACGAACGCCGTCAACGTCAGCCCGGCACCGAGCACCACCACGCCCGCGTGGACGTGCTGCAAGGCCGTACCGACCAGCATCCCCGCCGCCGAAGCCGCCACCGCCGACCCGATCCGGACCACCCGCAGCCCCGCGGGCTCGACCCGGTCGTTCATCGTCGCGTGCATCGCCCCCAGGCCGGCGAACACCCCCAGGTCCAACCGGTGCGCCCACAACCCCAGCACCAGCGGCACCGCCATCCCCACCGCGGCCCGCACCATCAACACCACCGGCACCGGCGGCCGCTCCGGCCGCACCGCCCGGGCCCACCAGGGCGTCCTCTGCTCAGGCATGTCGTCACACGTCCGTTCTGCGGCCACGGCTCGCTGCTGAGCGACATTGCACGGCAGATGGGGCGTACCGGGGCAGTCTACCCAGCGGCCCGACCCCGGGCTGTACGTGTCAAGTTCGTACCGATCGCGCCCGCCCAGACCAAGGGCCCTGCCGGGCCGACAGGGGCGGTGGCTACCATGACAGAGGCGGGGGCCGCCCCCAGGGCGGGCGGCCGAACCGACCAGGACGGTAAGCCTTAGAAGTTGACGGTGCGTTGCGGCGCGACGGGGCCCGGGACACGCCCGGAACGCGCGGGCCGTACGGGGGAGAGGTGGATTGCTGTGGGAGAGCCGACGACCACGCCGAGCGCGGGATCGACGCCGGCACCGGGGACACCGGACGCGACGCCGTTCATGCTGGACGGCCCGACGATCCCGCTGCCCTGGGGGCACGGGGTCAAGATCGCCCCCATGGTCAGTACCGTGCAGACCAACGTCAGCGCCGGGGACCTGGTGGCGGCCTTCGGCAAGCAGGACGTCCAGATCGAGCTGCAGACGCTCACGAACTTCGCCAACAAGGTCGATGCGCTGCTCCAGGCCATGGAGGGATCGGCGGCCGCGCCGTACAAGCTCCAGGAGCAGAAGGTCTCCCAGGGCAGCTTCGTCAACGCGTCGGATGCCGGGAAGTTCCCGGAGGCCGTGGCCCTGCACGGCGCCTACGACAAGGTCCACGACCAGCTCGTCAAGCTGCACAAGGACTTCGCGGCGCAGATCGAGGCGATGAAGGCCGCGGTCACGGACACGCACAGCCAGTACACGACCAACGAGGGCCACACGACCGACGCCCAGAAGGCGATCGCGGCGGGGGCGAGCGGAACGGCGTCGGCGTCCAGTGTGACGGCCTGACAGCCGCGCCGGGAGAGATCTACGGGGAGACGGGGAACAGACCATGTCAGGACCGACGGAGTTCAGCAACATCGACCACGCCGTACTCAAGGGGATGGTCGACGGCGGGAAGCCGGCCGATGTACTGAAACGAGCCAACCAGCTCCAGGACGCGGGCCGCGTCCTGACGGACCTCAGCCAGGCGCTGCAGGGGCACCTCGGCAATGTCAGTTGGGAGGGGCCGGCGGCCGAGGGCTTCAAGACCTGGGTCGGGAACCTCTACAAGTCCGCGGCGATCATCGCCCAGCATTCCACGACCGCAGGCAACGCCATGGTCCAGGCCGGAGAGGCGCTCAGTACGGCCCAGTCCGCTGTGCCCAAGCCTCCGCAGACGGAGATCGACCTGCTGGCCAAGGCCAAGGCGCAGACGCTCTACATGCCGTCGAACGTGGACCTGAACGGTAAGTCGGTCGACGACTTCATGTTCTCCCTCAACCCGAACTGGGTGAGTAAGGACCGGGCCGCTCAGGCTGCTGCCACCATTGAGAAGGAGAAGCAGGAAGCCATTCTCCAGATGGAGAAGCTGGCGCAGGCGTACACCGCGGCGACGACCACGTTGAACGGGATCGACGACAACGTGGTGCTGCCGGGAACTCCTGCGGGAAGTAACCAGAATGAATCGTCCGCTGAATCCACGGGCGGTGGGAGAGGCGGGAACTACGGAGGGGCTCTTCGGAGCCCTCGCGCCAGTGGTGGCAGCGTCGGGGGGAGCCACGGTCCGTCCGGTGCCGACTACGGCGGTGCGACCATGAGGCCCCGCGATCCGGCGACGAGCTGGCAGGACCCGTCGCACCCAACCCACCCCGGCCCGACTCCGCCCTACGGCGGCGGTCAGCTGCCGCCCCCGCCGCAGGACCCGGGCACCCCGACCCCGCCGTCCCACCCGTCGGACCCGGTCACCCGCCCCGGCACCGGCCTCGACAGCATCCCGACCCTGCCGGACCAGACCACCCCGGTCGGGCCCGGGGGCGGTCCAGTGCTGCCGAACGGTCCGGGCGGAACTCCCGGCTACCCAGGCGGTCCCGACGGTCGAGGCGGCCTGCCGGGCGTGCCGGGCGGTGGCCCGATCTCCGGTTTCCCGGTGGGCACCGGTGGCGGTTCCGTTCCGACCAAGGGCATCGGCAGCATCCCCGTCAAGGGCGGCGGCTCGGTTCCCCTCCGTACCGGCCCGTTCAGCGGCGGCTCGGTCCCCGGCAAGACCGGCACCCCGGGACTCCCGAGCGGGACGGTCTTCGGTCGTGATGGCGCGCCGGGCGGCGGCCGGGTCGGCGGTTCGCCCATGGGTGGCATGCACCCGGGTATGGGCGGCGGTCACGGCGTTGTCGGCGGCGGCGGTGGCTCGCGCGGCCGGGGCCTGACCTCGACCTCCGGCGGCACGGTCGGTGGCCGCAAGGGCCCTGCTGCCGGGGGGGAGTTCACCCCTGGTGGCACCGGCCTACGCAACCGTGCGGCGGCGGGAGCCGCCGAGGGCGGGGCCCGGTCCGGGCAGAACGGCATGATGGCCCCGGGTGCGGGCGGCCACGGCGGCAAGAAGGAACGCGACCGCCGCGACCGCGCGGACTACCTCCACGAGGACGAGGAGACGTGGACCAGTGGTACGCCGCACAGCAACCCGGACGTGATTGAGTAGGACGCCAATGTCTGCCCGGTCACTGGGCTCGCCCAGTGACCGGGCAGACGTGTTCGGGGCATGTTTTCGGCTCTGCAGATGGATCGATGAGGAGTTGTGATGGGGCGGACGAACGCGCGAGTGCGTTGGCGGGTTGCGACTGCGGCGCTCCTGGCGATGGGAGTCTCCGTCGGCCCCGTCGCAGGTTCTGCGATCGCGGACGACACGATCCGCGAGAAGCAGTGGCACCTGGAAACCATGCACGCGACTGAGATGTGGAAGGTCTCAACGGGCAAGGGCGTTACCGTTGCAGTGATCGACGGGGGATTCAAGCTCGATCACCCTGATCTGGTGGGCCAATTGTTGCCCGGCAGGGACTTCAGTGGCAGCCCGGGCGGGGTCGGGTCATTCGGGGACGGTCACGGTACTGAGATGTCCAGCCTGATTGCCGGAACGGGCAAGGGCGTTGGGGGGACGGGGGCAGTCGGGCTGGCTCCGGGAGCCAAGATTCTTCCACTCAAGATCAATAATGGATCTGTCGGGGCACTCGATCCGGGTGACTTCCTGAGGCAGGTCGGAGATGCCGTGAATTATGCGGTCGATCAGGGTGCGAAGGTCATCAATGTTTCCCAGGGCGTGACGGCGATTCGAACCTCGCCCGACGATGTGGCGAAGTTGGACGGCATTCTCTCGACTGCACGGGCCAAGGGTGTTCTGGTCGTGGCTAGCGTGGGGAACGAGGCACAGTCGGGCAACCTGCTCTCCTACCCGGGTGGATTGCCCAATGTGGTGGGTGTCGGAGCCTTTGATCACAATGGAAGCGTCACGGCAGAGTCGGAAACGGGGCCGCATGTCGCTCTGGTCGCGCCCGGGGTGGACATCGTCGCTGCCTGTACGTCATCGACCGACTATTGCAAGAGCCACGGAACATCGGACTCGGCAGCTCTGGTTTCGGCCTCGGTGGCACTGGTCTGGTCGGTCCATCCGGACTGGTCGGCGAATCAGATTCTGCGGGTGCTCATCAATACTGCGGGCAGGCCGAATGGCGGGAACGTCCGTACGAATGATGCCGGTTGGGGTGCGGTGCGGCCCCGGATCGCGTTGACGGATCCGGGGGACCCCGGGCCGGCGGATGTGTCGCCGCTTCCGGCTGATGCGGCTACGCCGTCGGCTGCCCCTTCGGCCTCGGCGGGTGCGTCGGTGTCCGTGTCTTCGTCGCCGAGTCCGGCCGGAGCTGGGGCTGGTGCGCCGACGGTGCAGCCGAAGGCTGTGGCGTCGTCCGGGTCGGGCAGTGCGCTCCCGATCGTGGGCGGAGTGGTGGCCGGGTTGGTGGTGGTCGCCGGGGTGGTGTTCGCCGCGGTGCGGCGGCGGCGGGCGGTCGCGTCGCCGGTTCGGCCGGGGGCCGACCCGTACGCGGAGTAGTTCGGACCGTTCGTGTCAGTGGGGGATCGGGTGGGGAGTCGCTATATGTGGACCCGGCGGCTGGTGGCCGTTGGGGTTGCGGCTGTGTGTGGGGTGGGGGGTGCGGTCGGGCTGGCGGTTGCTGATGGTCCGATTCGGCCCGATCAGTGGCATTTGGACGCCATGCACGCCCCGGAGATGTGGAAGACCTCGAAGGGAGACGGAATCACCGTTGCGGTGATCGATGGTGGTTTCAAACTGGATCATCCGGATCTGGTGGGCCAGTTCCTCCCCGGGCAGGACTACAGCGGTGGTTCCGGCGGTGCCGGTTCATACGCTGACGGGCATGGTACGCAGATGGCCAGTCTGATCGCCGGGACCGGTAAGGCCAACGGCGGTACGGGTGCTTATGGGCTCGCGCCAGCCGCCAAGATCCTTCCACTGAAGATCAACAATGGGACTGTCGGGCCGGTGGTTTCGACCGACTTCCTCGGCCAGATCGGGCAGGCCGTCACCTATGCGGTCGACAAAGGTGCGAAGGTCATCAACATCTCGCAAGGAATTCCTGCCGTGTCCACCTCGCCTGACGATGTGGACAAGCTGAACAGGACCTTGGCGTGGGCCCGCGGGAAGGGGGTGCTGGTCGTATCCAGTGTCGGCAACTCGGCCCAGTCGGGAAATCTTGCCGAGTACCCCAGTGCACTGCCCAATGTTGTCGGAGTGGGCGCCGTTGGTCGTGATGTCGTTGCGACTACGGAATCCCAGCAGGGGCCGCAGGTGACACTCGTTGCGCCTGGTATGGACATGATTGAGGCTTGTACGGGAAACACCGGGTATTGCAAGAGTCATGGCACGTCGGATGCGGCCGCCCTGGTGTCGGCGTCGGCGGCGCTGGTCTGGGCCGTCCACAAGGACTGGACAGCGAATCAAGTCCTTCGGGTGCTCATCAATACAGCAGGGAAGCCCACTGACGGCTCTGCCCGCAATGACGGTGTCGGTTATGGGGTTGTGCGGCCGAGGGTCGCGTTGACGGATCCGGGGGATCCGGGGCCGGCGGATGTGTCGCCGCTTCCGGCTGATGCGGCTACGCCGTCGGCTGCCCCTTCGGCCTCGGCGGGTGCGTCGGTGTCCGCGTCTTCGTCGCCGAGTCCGGCCGGAGCTGCGGCTGGTGCGCCGACGGTGCAGCCGAAGGCCGTGGCGTCGTCCGGGTCGGGCAGTGTGCTGCCGGTTGTGGGCGGGGTGGTGGCCGGGTTGGCTGTGGTGGCCGGGGTGATGGTCGTCGTGGCGCGGAGGCGGAGGGTGGGGGTGCCGCCGGCCGGGCGGTAGCGGCAGGGGGAGGGGTGGGCCCGGGTGTCGTGGTGGCGGCGCTCGGGCTTTTTGGTGGGCGCTGGGGCCTGGGGTGTGCGCCGGGGTCACTCGGGTGGGGGCTGGTGGGGGTGGGGCGGGGGTGGGGAGGGTGGTGGTATGGATGCGGAGAGTGCCCGGCGGGCTGGGCAGTTGAGGCGGGCCGCGGCTGCGGCGTTGATCGGGACGGCGATCGAGTTCTACGACTTCTTCCTGTACGGGACGGCGGCGGCCCTGGTGTTCGGGCCGGTGTTCTTTCCCGGGATGGGTGGGACCGGGGCGTTGTTGGCGGCGTTCTCGGTGTACGCGGTGGCGTTCCTGGCCCGGCCGTTGGGGGCGGTGGTGTTCGGGCACTTCGGGGACCGGGTGGGGCGGAAGGCGACGTTGGTGGTGTCGCTGTTGCTGATGGGGTTGGCGACGGCGGCGGTGGGGTTGTTGCCGGGGTTCGCGGCGTGGGGGTGGTGGTCGCCGGCGCTGCTGGTGGTGCTGCGGGTGTGCCAGGGTGTCGGGTTGGGCGGGGAGTGGGGCGGGGCGGCGCTGCTGATCGCGGAGAACGCGCCGGCCGGGCGGCGCGGGCGGTACGGCGGGTTCCTGCAGTTGGGGCCGTCGGGCGGGTTCGTGCTGGCGAACGGGGCGTTCCTAGTGCTCCAACTCACCCTGGACGAGGGGTCGTTCCGGGCGTGGGGCTGGCGGGTGCCGTTCCTGGCCTCGTTGGCGCTGGTGGCGGTGGGGTTGTTCGTGCGGCTGCGGTTGGCGGAGACGCCGTTGTTCCGGGCGGACGAGCGGCGGGACCGTCCGCCGGTGGTGGAGGTGCTGCGGGAACACTGGCGGCCGGTGCTGGCGGGGGGTGGGGCGATCACGCTCGGGTACGCGTTGTTCTACCTGACCACCACGTACGCGCTGGCGTACGCGACGTCCGGCCTGGGGGTGGCGAGCACGGTGGTGCTGGCGATGCTGCTGGTCGGTGCGGTGGGCGGGGCCGTGACGGTGTGGCTGAGCGCGGCGCACAGTGACCGGTGGGGGCGGCGGCGGACGCTGCGCTGGGCCGCGGGCCTGGCGGCGGGCTGGTCACTGGCGCTGTTCCCGCTGTTGGAGACGGTGCGCCGGCCGTTGATGTTCATGGCGCTGGCCGGGGCGATGGTGGTGCTGGGGTGCCTGATGGGCCCGGTGGCGGCGTTCCTGCCGGAGCTGTTCCCGACCCGGGTGCGCTACACGGGTGCCGCGTTGACGTACAACCTGGGCGGGGTGGTCGGCGGGGGGCTGACGCCGTTGGTGGCGACGCGGCTGACCGGCGTGTACGGGACGGCGCAGCCGGTCGGCTGGTACCTGGGGGTGCTGGGGCTGTTGGCGCTGGGCTGCCTGTGGCTGCTGCCGGACACCACGGGTGCGGAGTTGGCGGCGGTGGACGGCGGACGCCGCCGGGCGCCCGTGCTGGGGGCGGATCCGGCGGCGTAGCCGTGCGGCGGGGGCGGTCTCAGCCGGCCAGGGCGGCGCGGCCGGCCAGTACGACGGCGGTGTGCCGGGCGACGCGCTCGCCCAGGTGCTCGGCGGTGGCGATGTCGGCCTTGTGGACGGCCTCGGGGCCGGCGTCGGCGGGGGAGGAGGCGGCGGCGCCGGTGAAGAAGCCGAGGCGGTTGAGGTCGTCCTCGGAGGCGGTGGTGGCGTTCCAGCCGGGCTTGAGGCCGAGGTTGACCCAGTTCATGCCGTGCTGGGCGGCGAGGGTCTGGAAGAAGCCGAGGGTGCCGGCCTTGTCGCCGCTCTTGGAGGCGGAGTTGGTGAAGCCGGCCGCGAGCTTGTCCTTCCAGGCGTCGGTGAACCAGCGCTTGCTGCTGGCCTCGGCGAAGACGTGGAAGGCGCCGGAGGCGGTGCCCATGTAGGTGGGGGAGCCGAAGACGATCGCGTCGGCGGCATCCAGCTGGGCCCACTGCTCGTCGGTGATGGTGTCGACGGCGATCGTGACGACCTCGGCGCCCGCTGCGGCGGCGCCGCGGGCGACGGCCTCGGCGATCACGGCGGTGTGGCCGTAGCCGGAGTGGTAGGCGAGGGCGACGGTCGGGCGGATGGCGGTCATGCGGGCACTCCTGGGGACGGGATGGCGGGACAGGGGAGGGCAGGGGGGATGGAGCGGGGCGGGCCCGCTCCATCGACCGGTCTCTAATATAGACCAGGTCTCCATCGGAGACCAGGTGCGGATCGGAGACCGCAGGTCTACCCTGGGCGTATGACGACGGAGGAAGCGGCCCGGGTCGGGGTCGAGCGACGGGCGGAGGGTGCGGGGCGGGAGCTGGACGTCTTCGCCCAGCTCTGCCCCAGTCGCGAGCTGTTCGCCGAGCTTGCCGACAAGTGGTCGATGCTGATCCTGATGAGCCTGTCCGCCTGCGGGCCGCAGCGCTTCTCCGAGCTCCAGCGCGCGGTCGGCGGAGTCAGCCGCAAGATGCTCACCCAGTCGCTGCGGAGCCTGGAGCGCAGCGGGCTGGTGCTGCGCACGGTCTTCCCGGAGACGCCGCCGCGGGTGGTCTACGACCTGCTGCCGCTCGGCCGCGAGCTGGCCGGGCTGGTCGCCCCGCTCGGGCGCTGGACGGAGCGGCGGGCCGGGCAGATGCTGGCGGCCCGAGAGGAGTTCGACGCGGCGCACGCCGACGGCTGACGGCCCGCGGAGCCCGGGCGGAGCCGATTTCCCTTCCGGGCCGACGGCCGTGTAGTGTCTTCCTTGTTCGACCGGCCAGGCGGAAACGCAAGGCCAAGCCCCTATAGCTCAGTCGGTAGAGCGTCTCCATGGTAAGGAGAAGGTCTGCGGTTCGATTCCGCATGGGGGCTCCACTGAAAGACCCTCGCCTCGCGGCGGGGGTCTTTCGCGTTCTGTGCACCCGGGTCCGCCCCGTTCCGCCGCTGGTCGCGCGATCCTCGGTGGCCTGGCGGGTCGGGTACGGAATGCGCTGTGATGGTGCGTCATCGGCCGCCCGCCCACCGGGTGCGGGCGCGAGCCGGACCCCGACCGGGAGGGCGTCATGGGTGTTCGACTCGTGGTGGTCGACGACCACCGGCTGTTGGCCGAGGCGCTGGCCACCGCGCTGCAACTGCGTGGCCACCGGGTGCTCGCGGTCGGCTCGCCGGCCGGTGTGGCGGCCGATCTGGTGGCCGGGCGGCGGCCCGAGGTGTGTCTGCTGGGGGTGTCCGCGCCGGGCGAGCCGGGGGCCTTCGACGGGCTGCGCCGGATCCGCCGGGAGCGGCCCGAGGTGGCCGTGATTGTGCTCGGGCCGGTCGGTGAACTCCGGGGCGTGGCCTGCGCGTTCGCGGCCGGGGCGGCGGGGTACGTGCCCAGCGACGAGCGGATCGAGGTGGTCGAGCGGGCGATCGGGCGGGCCCGGGCGGGCGAGGCCGCGGTGGCGGTGGACGTCCTGCGCGGGGCCTTCGACCAGTTGCTGCGCCCGGTGGCCGAGCCGGACGACGAGGCGGTCCGGCTGCTGCGGCTGCTGACCCGCCGTGAGGTGCAGGTGCTGGCCCGGATCGCGGACGGCGAGGACACCGCGGCGATCGCGGCCGGGATGCGGATCGCCGCGAGCACCGCCCGTACCCATGTGCAGCGGGTGCTGATGAAGCTGGGCGCGCGCACCCGGCTGGAGGCGGCCGCGGTGGCCGCGCGCACCGGCCTGCTGGAGCGGATGGCCGAGGGCTGAGCGGCTCCCCGGGGTGTCGGCGGGGGCGCGGGGCGCCACCGCCGTGGAGGTCGGCCGAGGGAAAGCCGGGGAGTGGGTGAGAAAGCCGGGGAGCGAGCGCCCCGGTGGTCGGGAGCACCCCGGCGGGCAGGGACAATTGAGCGCAGTCGTACGCATTCCGTCGATGGCGCCGCCGACCGCGCGGACCATCGCCCGCTGGAGGTCTCATCATGAGTAAGTACCTGGTCACGGGTGGCGCCGGCTACGTCGGCAGCGTGGTGGCCGCCCACCTGCTGGAGGCGGGTCACCAGGTGACCGTCCTGGACGACCTCTCCACCGGCTTCCGCGAGGGCGTCCCGGCCGGTGCCGAGTTCGTCGAGGGCCGGATCCAGGAGGCCGGCCGGGTGCTGGACGGCTCCTTCGACGGCGTGCTGCACTTCGCCGCCTCCTCGCAGGTCGGCGAGTCGGTCGTGGACCCGGAGAAGTACTGGCGCAACAACGTGGCGGGCTCGCTGGAGCTGATCACCGCGATGCGCGCCGCGGGCGTGCGCAAGCTGGTGTTCTCCTCGACCGCCGCCGTGTACGGCGAGCCGGAGGTCGTGCCGATCGCCGAGACCGCCCGGACCTCGCCGACCAACACCTACGGCGCCAGCAAGCTCGCCATGGACCACATGATCACCAGCGAGGCCGTCGCGCACGGCCTGGCCGCCGTCTCGCTGCGCTACTTCAACGTGGCCGGCGCGTACGGCGCCTACGGCGAGCGGCACGACCCCGAGTCGCACCTGATCCCGCTGGTCTTCCAGGCCGCGCTCGGCCGCCGCCCGCACATCGCGGTGTTCGGCGACGACTACCCCACCCCGGACGGCACCTGCATCCGCGACTACATCCACGTCGCGGACCTGGCCGACGCGCACCTGCTGGCGCTGGACGCCGCCAAGCCGGGCGAGCACCTGATCTGCAACCTGGGCAACGGCAGCGGCTTCTCGGTGCGCGAGGTGATCGAGTCGGTCAAGCGCGTCACCGGGCGGGAGATCCCGGTGCAGGTCGTCGGCCGACGCGCGGGCGACCCGGCCGTGCTGGTGGCCTCCGCCGAGCGGGCCCACCAGGAGCTGGGCTGGACGCCGCGCCGGCCCAACCTGGACGACATCGTGGCCGACGCCTGGAAGTTCGCCCTGGAGCGGACCGCCGAGTAGGCCGGTGAGTGGACCGGCGAGTAGGCCGGTGAGTGGGCCGGTGACGGTCCCGCCGGCCGCCCACCGGAACGGGACGGCCCCCGGGAGGCGCTCCACCGCGAGCGCGCTCCCGGGGGCCGTCCGCCCGGTCAAGTCCGGCCCCTCACGCACCATCTGACGAAACTTCACCGAACCGCCACGGGAGCGTTTCCCGGCCCGTACGCTGAGTGCGGTACCGGTGGGGGCCGGCGTCCTTTCGGCTTCACCGGCCACCGGTGGGCGGGCGGAACGGCGGGTCCGGAACGCGGACGCCGGACCGGCCCCCGTCCCCGGGCTCGGGCGCTCTGAGCAGGGGGTAGTGACGATGGGGCGGATCCGGGTCCTGGTGGTCGACGACCACCGGATCTTCGCCGAGGCACTGGCCGCGGCGCTCGCCGCCGAGCCCGACGTGGAGGTGGGCGCGGCCGGCAGCGCGGCCGCCGCCGAGCGGGCGCTGGAGCGGGCCGCGGCCGAGGGGCGGGCCTACGACGTGGCGCTGATCGACGCCGACCTGGGGGCCGAGACGGGTGGTCCGGCGGCCCGGGCCCGGCCCGGTCCGGAGGCGGCCGAGGAGGCCCGGCGCCGCCCGGCCCCGGGGGTGCCCGCCGCGCGCAGGCCGGGCGCCGCCCCGCTCGCCCCGCCCACCCCGGCGACCGCCGCCGCCCGCCCCGCGGAACAGCTCCGCGCCGAGCAGCTGCGGCCCACGGCCCCGCCGCCGGACGGCATCACCCTGCTGGGCCGGCTCCGCCGGGCCCATCCGGGGCTGCGCGGGGTGGTGCTGGCCACCGCGGACGACCCGCACCGCGCCGCCCGGGCGCTGCACGCGGGCGCCACCGGCTGGGTGGCGAAGGAGAGTTCGCTGGCCCGGCTGCTCGCGGTGGTCCGGGGGGTGCTGCGGGACGAGACCCATCTGCCGCCGGCGCTGCTCACCGGGGTGATCCGCGAGCTCACCACGGCCCGGCGGGACCGCACCGAGAGCGAGCGGCTGGTGGACACCCTGACGCCGCGGGAGAAGCAGATCCTGCGCTGCATGGTGGCGGGCCTGGGCCGGCAGGCGGTGGCGGAGCGGCTGTACCTGTCGCCGCACACCGTCCGGACCCACATGCAGAACGTGCTGGGGAAGCTGGGGGTGCACTCCACGCTGGCCGCCGTCGCGGTGGCCCGCCGGGCCGGGGTCAGTCCGGCGGAGCCGGCCGCGCCGCCGTCGATCGCCGCCACGCCGTAGCGCCGCCGTCCGGGCCGAGCCCCGTTCAGCCCGTTCAGCCCGGGATGTTGTCGAACGGGGCGACCAGCAGCCGCAGCAGGCCGGCGAGTTCGCCCTGCTGGCCGGAGCTGAGCTGGGCCAGCAGGTCGCGCTCGTGGGCGAGCAGGCCGGCCAGGGCCTGGTCGGCGCGGTCGCGGCCGTCGTCGGTGAGCCGGACGAGCACGCCGCGCCGGTCGTCCGGGTCGGGCAGGCGCTTGACCAGGCCCTTGCCGGTGAGGCGGTCGATCCGGTTGGTCATGGTGCCGGAGGTGACCAGGGTCTGGGTGAGCAGCTGGCCGGGGGAGAGCTGGTACGGGGAGCCGGCCCGCCGCAGGGCGGTCAGGACGTCGAACTCCCAGGGCTCCAGCCCGTGCTCGGCGAAGGCGGTGCGGCGGGCGCGGTCGAGGTGGCGGGCGAGCCGGCTGACCCGGCTGAGCACCTCCAGCGGCTCCACGTCGAGGTCGGGGCGCTCCCGGCGCCACGCTGCGACCAGCCTGTCGACCTCGTCCTCCATGACGATCAGTGTATCGGTGGATGTGTCGATGTGAAGTCTCTTGACATCGAGAAATGTGCCAGCGAGGCTTTCGGAGATATCTTGATATCGAGATACCTGCGAGGTGAACCATGACCAGCCCCGTCTGGGACCCGGCGCAGTACCTGCGCTTCGCCGACGAACGCACCCGCCCGCTGCGCGAGCTGCTCGCCCGCGTCCCCGCCCTGCCGAACGAGCCCGCCCCGACCGTCCTCGACATCGGCTGCGGCCCCGGCAACTCCACCGCCGTCCTGCGCGAACGCTGGCCGAAGGCCCGGCTCACCGGCCTCGACAACTCCGCCCCGATGCTGGAGGCCGCCCGCACCGACGGCGAGCCCACCGCCGACTACCTGCTCGCCGACGCCCGCGACTACGACCCGGCCCCGGCCGCGCCCGACCTGATCGCCTCGAACGCGACCCTCCAGTGGGTGGACGGCCACCTGGCGGTGCTGGCGCGCTGGGCGGACACCCTGGGGCCCGGCGGGGTGGTCGCCGTCCAGGTGCCCGGCAACTTCGAGGCACCCAGCCACACCCTGCTCGCCGAACTGCGCCGCAGCGCCCGCTGGCGCGACGCCCTCGGCACCGACGCCGTCCGGGGCGGCGTCCACCCGCCCGAGCGGTACCTGGACGTCCTCGCCGGGGCCGGCTGCGCCGCCGACGTCTGGGAGACCACCTACCGCACCCTGCTGCCCGGGACGGACCCGGTGCTGGAGTGGGTCAAGGGCACCGCGCTGCGGCCCGTCCTCGGCCGGCTCGCCGACCCGGCCGACCGGGCCGCCTTCCTCGCCGAGTACGGGCGGCTGCTGCGCGAGGCCTACCCGGCCGGGCCGTACGGGACGGTCTTCCCGTTCCGGCGGATCTTCGCGGTCGGGGTCAGGCGGTAACCGGTGGCCGGTGGCCCGGGGTGCGGCGTTCGGACGGACGGACGGACGGTCAGGCCCGGCGGTCGCCGACCAGCCTCGGGTGCCGCTCCAGGCCCTCCAGCCCGTGCCAGGCCAGGTTCACCAGGTGCGCCGCCACCGTGGCCTTGTCCGGCTTGCGGACCTCCAGCCACCACTGGCCGGTCAGCGCCACCATCCCGACCAGCATCTGCGAGTACATCGGGGCCAGCCGGGCGTCGAAGCCCCGGGACTTGAACTCCAGGCCCAGGATGTCCTCGACCTGGGTGGCGATGTCGCTGATCAGCGAGGCGAAGGTGCCGGTCGACTGGGCCACCGGGGAGTCCCGGACCAGGATCCGGAAGCCGTCCGTCGAGGTGTCGATGTAGTCCATCAGCGCGAAGGCCGCCTGCTCCAGCAGCTCGCGCGAGTGCCCGCCGGTCAGCGCCCCGGTCACCATGTCCAGCAGCAGCTGCATCTCGCGGTCCACCACCACCGCGTAGAGCCCCTCCTTGCCCCCGAAGTGCTCGTACACCACGGGCTTCGACACCCCGGCGCGCTCGGCGATCTCCTCCACCGAGGTGCCGTCGTAGCCGCGCTCCGCGAAGACCGTCCGGCCGATCTCCAGCAGCTGCTCCCGGCGCTGCTTGCCGGTCATCCGAACCCGGCCGCCCCGGCGGCGCGGGGCCGGGGCGGCCGGGGACCGGTCGGCGGCGCCGTCCGGGGTCCGTTCGGCGCCGCCGTCGGAGGCCGCGCCCGGCGCCGCAGCGGCACGCGGACGGGCGGGCGCCGTTCCGGGCGCCGCGTCCGTCCGCGTGCTGTGGTGACCGCCTGTGCTGTCTGCGCTGCTCCCGTTCACCCCTACATCATGCTGGAAGCGCCGCCTCATGCGGCGCGGCGGGCGGCGATCCGCTCCGCGTCCGGCCAGCGGACGTCCCGGACCCAGCCGGCCAGCTCGAACCAGCGGATCAGCCGGGCCGAGGAGTCGATCTGTCCGCGCAGGACGCCGTGCCGGGCCGAGGTCGGGTCGGCGTGGTGCAGGTTGTGCCAGGACTCGCCGCAGGAGAGCACCGCGAGCCACCAGACGTTGCCGGAGCGGTCCCGGGAGCGGAACGGGCGCCGGCCGACGGCGTGGCAGATCGAGTTGATCGACCAGGTGACGTGGTGCAGCAGGGCGACCCGGACCAGCGACCCCCAGAAGAAGGCGGACAGCGCGCCCTCCCAGGACCGGCTCACCAGACCGCCGACCAGCGCGGGCAGCAGCAGCGAGATGGTGGTCCAGAGCCAGAACAGCCGGGAGATCCGCCGCAGCGCCGGGTCGCGGACGAGGTCCGGGGCGTACTTGAGCTGCGGGGTCTGCTCCTCGTCGAACATCCAGCCCATGTGGGCCCACCACAGACCCTTGATCAGGGCGGGGACGCTCTCCCCGTAGCGCCACGGCGAGTGCGGGTCGCCGTCCTTGTCGCTGAACCGGTGGTGCTTGCGGTGGTCGGCCACCCAGCGCACCAGCGGGCCCTCGACGGCGAGGCTGCCGACGACGGCGAGGGCCAGCCGCATCGGGCGGGGTGCCTTGAAGGCGCCGTGGGTGAAGTAGCGGTGGTAGCCGACGGTGATGCCGTGACAGGTGAGGAAGTACATGGCGACGGTGACCGCCACGTCGGTCCAGCCGAGCCCCCGGCCCCAGGCCACCGGTACGGCGGCGACCAGCGCGGCGAACGGCACGAGGATGAAGAGCGCGAGCGCGATCCGCTCGGCGGCCCCCTGCTTCTCGCCGCCGCGGGTGGCGGACAGCCGGGTCGCGGCGTCGGCGGAGGGATCGGGGGAGGGGTCGGGGAGCGCGGTGGCCCCCGCGCGCGCCTCGTCGGCCTGGATGGTCATGGGCGTCCCTTCGCGGCGTCCCGGAAGCGGGACAGAGCGGACCTACGTTGGCGTAACCTACGGCATCGTAGGTTGCGCTCCGTGTCCAGGGGAACACACCGCCGCGCGGCGCCCGAGTGAATTCACCCGACTGGATGGATGAACCCCGAGCCCCTCCCGTGCCCGGATCGGACGGGCCAGGAGGGTCGGCATTGGTGGTAGATGTGAAGCGCGCTACCCCGTAGTCTTGGCCCAGCGCGTCGCCGGGCCTCCGGCGGCGGAGCTCCGGTCCCGGATCGTCTAAGGGCAGGACAGCTGGTTTTGGTCCAGCTTATGGGGGTTCGAATCCTCCTCCGGGAGCACTGAGTACGGCCGCGGGCGGGCATGCGCGGGCCGGGCGTCTGGCGTTTCGGCTCCCCGCCCCGCACTATCCTCGAACTGCCAGAGCACATGTGCGGACCGCGTTCTGGCCTGCTCTGCCCTCTCTTTGAACCTAATGAGGAGCCTCCCCGCATGGGTGCCAATTCGCTTGCCGCCGTTGTCGTGCTCGCCGCCGGTGGTGGGACCCGGATGAAGTCGAACAAGGTGCCCAAGGTGCTGCACGAGGTGTGCGGGCGCTCGCTGGTCGGTCACGCGGTCTCGGCGGCCGGGGAACTGACGCCGGGGCAGCTCGTCGTGGTGGTCGGCCACCAGCGCGAGCAGGTCGAGGAGCACCTGGCGGCGCACTACCCGGCCGTGCGCCCGGTCGTGCAGGAGGAGCAGAACGGCACCGGCCACGCGGTCCGCACCGCGCTGGAGTCGCTGGCCGCCGACGGCGTGACGCTGGACGGCACCGTGATCGTCACCGCCGGGGACTCGCCGCTGCTCACCGGGGACACCCTGCGCCGGCTGGCCCGCTCGCACGAGGCCCAGCAGAACGGCGTCACCGTGCTGACCGCCGTCGTCCCCGAGCCCTTCGGCTACGGCCGGATCCTGCGCGACGAGGACGGCACCGTCGCCGCGATTGTCGAGGAGCGGGACGCCACCGACACCCAGCGCGCCATCGCCGAGATCAACTCGGGCGTGTTCGCCTTCGACGCCAAGCTGCTCACCGAGGCGCTGGCCGAGCTGACCACGGACAACTCGCAGGGCGAGGAGTACCTGACCGACACCCTGGAGATCCTGCGCGAGGCCGGGCACCGGGTCGGCGCCGTGGTCGCCGAGGACCACCGGGACATCCTGGGCATCAACGACCGGGTCCAGCTGGCGCAGGCCCGCCGGCTGCTGAACGACCGCCTGCTGGAGCGGGCGATGCGCGCGGGCGTCACCGTGGTCGACCCGGCCAGCACCTGGATGGACGTCCAGGTGACGTACGAGCCGGACGCCGTGGTGCTGCCGAACACCCAGCTGCAGGGCGCGACCCACCTGGGCGAGGACTGCGAGGTGGGCCCGAACTCCACCCTCCGGGACACCCTGGTCGGCGCCGGCGCCCGTGTGAGCAACACCACGGCCGACCGTGCCGAGATCGGCGAGCTGGCCTCCACCGGCCCGTACGCCTACCTGCGGCCGGGGGCGAAGCTGGCCCGCAAGGCGAAGGTCGGCACCTACGTCGAGGTCAAGAACTCCGAGCTGGGCGAGGGTGCCAAGGTGCCGCACCTCTCCTACATCGGCGACGCCACGATCGGCGAGGGCAGCAACGTCGGCGCGGCCTCGGTCACCGTGAACTACGACGGGGTCAAGAAGCACCGCACCGTCATCGGGGCGCATTGCCGCACCGGCTCGGACAACATGTTCATCGCCCCGGTGACCGTCGGTGACGGCGCTTACACCGGCGCGGGCTCGGTGATCACCACCGACGTTCCGCCCGGCGCACTCGGCGTGAACCGCGCGCAGCAGCGCAACATCGAGGGCTGGGTGGAGCGCAAGCGCCCGGGCACGGCGTCCGCGCAGGCCGCGCAGGCCGCGACCGACGGCGCGGCCGAGGCCTGACGCGCCCACCGGGGACCGGTCGGCCGGTCCCCGGGGCGGACGGTTTCTGCGCGGGCGCGTAACCTGGGGGACATACGTGCGCCACTGGGCTTACCGCCTGTGTCCAGGCGTACCGACAATTCCCCGATCCCCTCGTGAGTGCGGGCTGCGCCTGCCCTCCTCGGGAGCGGGGTTCAGCGTCCGCAACGCGAGGAGACGGTGCAGTGAGCGGGATCACGACGTCGGGTGAGAAGAAGCTCAAGCTCTTCTCCGGCCGTGCCCACCCGGAGCTGGCGAAGGAGGTTGCCGAGGCGCTGGGGACCGAGCTGGTCCCGACCAAGGCCTTCGACTTCGCCAACGGCGAGATCTACGTCCGCTTCCTGGAGTCGGCGCGTGGCGCGGACTGCTTCGTGATGCAGAGCCACGCGGCTCCCATCAACCAGTGGATCATGGAACAGCTGATCATGATCGATGCTCTCAAGCGGGCCTCCGCCAAGAGCATCACCGCGATCCTGCCGTTCTACGGGTACGCCCGCCAGGACAAGAAGCACCTCGGCCGCGAGCCCATCTCGGCCCGCCTGATCGCCGACCTGCTGCGCCAGGCCGGCGCCGACCGCCTGATGGCCGTGGACCTGCACACCGCGCAGATCCAGGGCTTCTTCGACGGCCCGGTGGACCACCTGTTCGCGCTGCCGCTGCTGGTCGACTACATCGGCGAGAAGGTGGACCGCTCCAAGCTGACCGTCGTCTCGCCGGACGCCGGCCGGGTCAAGGTGGCCGACCAGTGGTGCGACCGACTGGACGCCCCGCTGGCGATCATCCACAAGCGCCGCGACACCACCCAGGCCAACACCATCCTGTCGGCCGACGTCGTCGGTGACGTCAAGGGCCGGGTCTGCGTCCTGGTCGACGACATGATCGACACCGCCGGCACGATCTGCGCCGCCGCCGACGCGCTGTTCGAGAACGGCGCCGCGGACGTCGTGGTGGCCGCCACCCACGGCGTGCTCTCCGGCCCGGCCGCGGACCGGCTCAAGAACTCGCGGGTCAGCGAGTTCGTGTTCACCAACACGCTGCCCACCCCGGCCGAGCTCCAGCTGGACAAGATCACCACGCTGTCCATCGCCCCGTCGATCGCCGCCGCGATCCGCGAGGTCTTCGAGGAGGGCTCGGTCACCAGCCTCTTCGAGGGCGTGCACTGACGAAGTCCCGCGCGGGCGGCCCCGGACCACCCCGGTCCGGGGCCGCCGCCGGTTCGGGCGGGGGTGCCGGCCGAGGGCCCGATTTCGCCGGAGCGGGCCGGTGCGGTTAGACTCGTGAAACTGCTCGGCGAGGGATGTCGTGTGCCCGCTCGACGGACACCGACTCCGTGATCGACGCGCTGCCGGTAGCGGATTCCGTCCGCCGGCAGAAGTCGTTGCCGCCGAGTGACCCCCGAACGTACTGAGGGTGTGGTCCCGGCGGTTTTTCGCGTTGCCTGCACCCCCGCGCCATTCTTCACGAGGAGTGCAGTCGTGTCCGAGATCCGCCTTGCCGCTGAGACCCGTACCGAGTTCGGCAAGGGTGCCGCCCGTCGCGCCCGCCGCGCCGGCTTCGTCCCCGGTGTCGTCTACGGCCACGGCCACACCCCGGTTCACCTGAACCTGCCCAGCCACGACCTGATGATGGCCCTCAAGACCCCGAACGCCCTGCTGGTCGTTCCGATCGAGGGCAAGGACGAGTACGTCCTGCCGAAGGCCGTCCAGCGCGAGGCCATCAAGCGCACCATCGAGCACGTCGACCTGCTGCTGGTCAAGCGTGGCGAGAAGGTCACCGTCGAGATCCCGGTCCACACCGAGGGCGAGCTGGCCCCCGGCGGCAACCTGCTGGAGCACGTCCTGCAGGCCCTGCCGATCGAGGCCGAGGCCACCCACCTGCCCGAGGCCGTCACCGTCTCGGTCGAGGGCCTGGAGGCCGGTGCCTCGATCACCGCCGGCGACATCGAGCTGCCCAAGGGCACCACGCTGGCCGTCACGGCCGACACCGTCGTGCTGCAGGTCATCGGCGCCCAGGCCTCGCAGGCCGACGCCGACGCCGAGGCCGCCGAGGCCGGCGCCGAGGCCTGAGCCTCGCACCGCCAGTTGAGACCGCTGCCCCGGTCGCTCCCGCAGGAGCGCCCGGGGCAGCGGTGTGTCCGGGATGATGGCGACGAGCGCGCAGACGAGGAGTGAGAGCGGCATGGCGGAGGAGTACGACGGGCCCTGGCTCGTGGTGGGGCTGGGCAACCCGGGCGAGCAGTACGCCCGGAACCGGCACAACATCGGTTTCATGGTGGTCGACCTGCTGGCGCAGCGGATGGGCGCCAAGTTCAAGGCGCACAAGAGCCGGGCCCAGGTGGCCGAGGGGCGGTTGGCGGGCAAGCGGGTGGTGCTCGCCAAGCCGATGTCCTTCATGAACCTCTCCGGCGGGCCGGTGACGGCGCTGCGGGACTTCTACAAGGTGCCCGCCTCGGCGCTGATCGCCGTCCACGACGAGCTGGACGTCGACTACGCGGCGCTGCGGCTCAAGCTGGGCGGCGGGGACAACGGCCACAACGGGTTGAAGTCGATCACCAAGTCGCTGGGCCCGGACTACCACCGGGTGCGCTGCGGGATCGGCCGGCCGCCGGGTCGGATGGAGGTCGCCGACTTCGTGTTGAAGGACTTCTCCTCGACCGAGCGCAAGGAGCTGGAGTGGTTCGTGGACCGCTCGGCCGACGCGGTGGAGGCGCTGCTGTCCGAGGGGCTGGAGCGGGCGCAGGGCACGTACAACTCCTGAACCGGGCGGTGATTGACGTGACGTCATGTGCACGGTGTGCCGGGTACACAACAGTCGTACAACGCTTGCCCGGCAAACCTGAATCCATGTGAGAACCCTGTGCGGGATCGGATAGCGTCGGCCTGGTACGCGAACGGGTCCTGGGGAGTTCTCGATGCGGAGATTGCGTCCGGTCCGCCGACTTCGGCGGCTCCGGGTGGTCCGGCTCAAGCAGTTCGGACGACGGGTCGGCACCGCCGGTGCCCTGGGGGCGGCCGGGATGCTGCTGTCCAGCGGCGCGGTGGCGCACGCCGATCCGGTGGCCGAGCCCGATCCGGCGATCACGCCGGAGCCCGCAGCGGCCCAGTTCGGTCCGGTGCTCGGCGAGTCGGTCGGCCCCGACGCGGGGCTGCTGGCGGTCGGCGGCGGCCTGGTGGTCGCGGCCGGCGGGGCGGCCCTGTGGCTCAAGCGCCGGCGCGCGGGCGAGCCCGCGGAGTAGCAACGCGCGGTGAGGGGCCGGTGTCCACGCAAGTGGGCGCCGGCCCCTCCTGCGTCCTCCCGCCGTGGCCGCCACCACCGGGACGGCACGGGGCCCTTGCCCGTCCGGGGGACGGGCAAGGGCCCCTTTCGTCGCGTTCGGCCGGCCGTCAGCCGGTGTTGCGCAGGCCGGCCGCGATGCCGTTCACGGTGAGCAGCAGCGCGCGGGCGCGCAGCGGGTCCTCCGGGCGGCCGGTCGCGACCTCCTCGCGCTGGCGGCGCAGCAGCGCGACCTGGAGGTAGGAGATCGGGTCGAGGTAGGCGTCCCGGACGGTGAAGGTCTGCTTCAACACCGGGTTGTGCTCCAGCAGTTCGTTCTCGCCGGTGAGCCGCAGCACCTCGCGCAGGGTGAGGTCGTGCTCGGCGACGATCTGGTCGAAGATGTGCCGCAGCTCGCCGGGCACCAGCTGCTCGACGTAGTGCCGGGCGATCCGCAGGTCGGTCTTGGCCAGCGTCATGGCGACGTTGGACAGGAAGTTGCGGAAGAAGTGCCACTGGCCGTACATCTCGTCCAGCACGTCGCCGAGGCCGGCCGCGCGGGCGGCGGCGAGGCCGGAGCCGACGCCGTACCAGCCGGGGACGATCTGGCGGGACTGGGTCCAGCCGAACACCCACGGGATGGCCCGCAGGCCGTCCAGGCCGGCGCCGGAGTCGGGGCGGCGGGACGGGCGGGAGCCCAGGTGCAGCGAGGCGAGCTGGTCGACCGGGGTGGAGGCGAAGAAGTACTTCGGCAGGTCCTCCTGGTCGACCAGGGCGCGGTAGGAGGTGTGGGCGGCCTCGGAGACCCGGTCCATCGCGGCGTCCCAGCGGGCCAGTTCCTCGGGGGCCTGGCGCGGGGCCGTGTGCAGCGCGGAGGCGGCGAGGGTGGCGGAGATGGTCAGCTCCAGGTTCTCCCGGGCGAGGGAGGGGAGCAGGTACTTGTCGGAGATGACCTCGCCCTGCTCGGTGACCTTGATCTCGCCCTCCAGGGTGCCCCAGGGCTGGGCCAGGATGGCCTCGTGGGAGGGGCCGCCGCCGCGGCCGACGGTGCCGCCGCGGCCGTGGAAGAGGCGCAGCCGGATGCCGTAGCGGTGGGCGACGTCGCGCAGTCGGCGCTGGGCGCGGTGGATCTCCCACTGGGAGGTGGTGATGCCGCCGAACTTGGAGGAGTCGGAGTAGCCGAGCATGACCTCCTGGATGTCGCCGCGCAGCGAGACGAGCAGCCGGTAGGAGGGGTCGGAGAGCATCTCGTCGAGGATGCGGTCGGCCTGCTGGAGTTCGTCGGTGGTCTCCAGCAGCGGCACGATGCCGATCGTGGCGATCCCGGCGTGCAGGTCGATCAGGCCGGCCTCGCGGGCCAGCACGGTGGCGGCGAAGACGTCGTCGGCGCCCTGGCACATCGAGATGATGTAGCTCTCGACGATCTCGTCGCCGAAGCGCTCGAAGCCCTGGCGGATGGTGTTGAAGACGCCGAGGGTCTTGGTGCCGGCCTCGTCCAGCGGGGCCGGGGTGGGGGCCAGCGGGCGGCGCGAGCGGAGCTCCTTGGCGAGCAGCTTCTGCCGGTACTCGCGGGGCATGTCGGCGTAGCGCCAGGCCTCCTCGCCGAGCCGGTCGAAGAGCTGGCCGAGGGCGTGGTGGTGGGCCTCGGCGTGCTCGCGGACGTCCATGGTGGCCAGCTGGAGGCCGAAGGCCTCGATGGTGCGGATGGCGCGGGCCAGTCGGCCGTCGGCGATCAGCTCGCCGCGGTGGGCGCGCAGGGACTCCTGGATCAGCCGCAGGTCGGCGACGAGTTCGCGGGTGCCGACGTAGTCGCGGCCCTCGACGTGCGGGGTGCCGCCGGCCAGGCGCTCGCGGGTGTTCTCCAGCTTGAGCCGGATGCAGGTGGCCTTGAGGCGGTAGGGCTCCTCGGCGTTCATCCGCTTGTAGCGGGGGCTGAGTTCGGGGAGCCGGTGCAGGTCGGTGTTGAGCGAGGCGAGCAGTTCGACCGAGGCGCCGGCCAGCCGCTCGGAGGTGGAGAGGGTGTTGCGCAGGTCGTCGATCGCGGCGAGGGCGTCCTGGATGCCGTACTCGTGCTGGAGGTTGAGGACGTCCCAGGTGACCTGCGGGGTGACGTTGGGGTTGCCGTCGCGGTCGCCGCCGATCCAGGTGCCGAAGGTGAGCGGGCGCACGCCGTCGGGCAGGGCGAGGCCGACCCGGGCGAGCTCCTCGTGCAGCTCCTCCAGCACCTCGGGGACGGCCTCGCGGTAGAGCTCGTCCAGGTAGTAGACGGCGTTGCGGGCCTCGTCGGTGGGCTCGGGGCGGGCGATGCGCAGTTCGTCGGTCTGCCAGAGCAGGTCGATGACCTCGGCGAGGCGGCGGTCGGCGGAGCGCTTGGCGCTGCTGGTGCGGGCCGGGTCGGCGGCGGCCAGGCCGTTGCTGAGCTCCTCGCGGTGGATCCGGTCGAGGAGTTCGCCGATCCGGCGCAGCTTGTTGAGCACGCTGCGGCGGGCGGCCTCGGTGGGGTGGGCGGTGAAGACCGGGCGGACCGCGAGGTGGGCCAGGGTGTCCTGGAGGTGCTTGGGGTCGGCCTCGGCGAGCTGGTCGGCGGTCTGGGCCAGCAGCGAGCCCTCGCGGGCGCGGCGGGTGGCGAACTCCCGGCCGCGGTGCACCTGCTCGGTGACGTTGGCGAGGTGGAAGTAGGTGGAGAAGGCGCGGACCAGCTTGGCGGCCGTGTCCAGGTCGATGTCGGAGAGGAGTTCGGCGGTGGCCTCGCCGTCGGTGCGGCTGAGCAGGCGGACCTGTTCGACCAGGCCCAGCAGCTGGGGGCCCTCCTGGCGGACCAGCGTCTCGCCGAGCAGGTCGCCGAGGCGGCGGATGTCCGCGCGCAGGGCAGAGTTGTCTGCGGCTGCGCCGGCGGCGAGAACGGTGGGGCTGTCCGCCGGGGTGGGGACCGGAGCGGTCACGGCTGGCTCCCTCTGGTGGTGGGGTTCGGCAACGGCTCATCGTCACAGGTCCACGCGCAGTGTGGCGGGTGTGACGCGTGCGGACCGCGCTGTCCGACGCGACCAGCATAGGTGTCGGGGCGGTCGGTGTCCGCGAGGTGGCCGGATGGCGGACAGGGCTGCCGAAAACCACCTGTGGTCTGGACCACTTGAGGGGGGCCGGGGGTGTACCGGGCGCTCCGGGTGGGGAAGGGGAGGGGTTGCCGCGCGAGCCGTCGGACACGGCTTAACCTGTCACGCATGAGCAAGTCGCCTGGGGAGCGCGTGCCGGTCCGGTCGTTCTGGTGGTGGAAGCGGCGGCGCAGCGCCCTCCTCGACATCGGGTTGGCGCTGCTCGCCGCGGTCGAGTGCTCGGCCAGCACGATCGCCTTCCTCTCCGCCCGGATGCACGTGAGCGTCCTCGGAGCGGTCGGGATCGCCCTGCTCGGCACGCTGGCCGGCGGTTCGCTGGTGGTGCGCCGGCGGTGGCCGGCCGTGCCGGTGGTGGCGACCCTGCTGGTGCTGCCCGGGATGCTGGGCGTGCTGCTGCTGGTGGTGTCGCTGTACACGCTGGCGGAGACCTGGGAGTGGCCCTCGCGGCGCCGCCGGGTGGTGGCGCTGTCCGGGCTGGCCTTCGCCGAGGCGAGCGCCGTGATGGCGCTCCAGCTGATGACCCCGGACGACTCGGTGGCGGCGGAGCGGACGCCGCTGTGGGGCCTGGTCGTGCTGTCGCTGCTGGTCGCGGTCGGACTGACCGTCGCCCCGGTGGTGACCGGACTGTACGTGGGGGCGCGGCGGCGGCTGATCGAGTCGCTCAAGGACCGCGCGCACGGCCTGGAGACCGAGCTGGACCTGCTGGCCGAGCAGGCCCAGGAGCGCGCCCGCCGGGCCCGGTTGGAGGAGCGCACCCGGATCGCCCGGGAGATGCACGACGTGGTCGCCCACCGGGTCTCGCTGATGGTGGTGCACTCCGGGGCGCTGGAGCGAATAGCCGTCAAGGACCCGGAGAAGGCCGCGCAGAGCGCCAGGCTGATGGGCGAGGTGGGGCGGCAGGCGCTGAACGAGCTGCGCGAGATCCTCGGCGTGCTGCGGATGGACGACGAGCGACCCCAGGAGCCGGACTCGCTGGCCGGGCTGCCCCGGCTGGTCGACCAGTCCCGGGCGGCCGGGATGGCGGTGACGCTGACCGTCAGCGGCAGCCGGCAGGAGTTCACCGGCGAGGCCGAGCAGACCGCCTACCGGGTCGTCCAGGAGGGGCTGACCAACGCCCACAAGCACGCGGGCGGGGCGCAGGTGTCGGTGCTGCTGGCGTACGCGCCGAACGGGGTGCGGGTCAGCGTGGTGAACGCCTGCCCGGGCGGGGAGCGGGGGGCGGCCCAGCTGCCCAGCGGGGGCAACGGGCTGGTCGGGATGCGGGAGCGGGTGATCGCGCTGGGCGGCACCTTCTCCTCCGGGCCGGAGGCGGACGGCGGCTTCCGGGTCGAGGCGGTGCTGCCCTCCCGGCTGGCCGTCCGCGGGGACCGGCTCGGCCGGCCGGGCGCCGCGCGGCCCGGCGCGGACGGACCCTAGGGCCGTGTCTGACAATCCCTAGCCCGGCGAGGACGGACCCCGGCCCCGCGAGGACGGACCCCGGCCCCGCGAGCGGCTGCTCCTAGCCGTACGCGCGGTCGTACTCCTCGGCGGTGCGCAGCCGTTCGGGGGCGGTGCCCAGGACCAGGGTGCTGATCGCCTGGTCGATGCCGTGGCCGAGGAACCACTCGCCGGTGTGGTCCAGGCTGTAGACCCGGGCCTCCTCGTCGACGGCCAGCAGCGCCTGCCCGTACGCCTCCTCGCCGAGCGGGGCGAGCCGGCTGCCCAGGGCCCGGCCGAGGTCGAACAGGGTGCGCGGCTGGTGCAGCCCGCACATCGGGTCGATCAGGAACGGGGTGCGGGCCAACTGGCGGCCGGGGCCGGCGAGGTCGAAGGCGAGGCCGCCGAACTCGGCCCAGGCCTCCACGGCCGCCGGGAACACCGCGTGCGGGACGCCGCCAAGGCCGCCGTGCCCGACCAGGGCGTCGGCCCACTCCTCGGCCTGCCGGATCTGCCAGCGGCCGGGGTGCCAGCCGGCCGCCTTGAGTTCGGCGGCGACGTCGGCGGGGAAGCGCGGACGGGTCCGCCCGGTGGGGCCGGCCGGGGGCGGGGTGCCCGGGGCGAGGGTGGCCGGCGGGGGCGGGGGCGGGCTGGGCGGATTCAGGGCGTGCTCCGGGGCTCGGGGACAGGGGGCGTACGAGGGGCGTACGGGAGGCGGGCGGGCGTGGGCGTCCGGCGTGCGGACGCTCAGCGCGCCGGCGGCCCGACGGCGACGCTCAACACCGTGAAGTGCTCCAGCATCGGTGCGCAGGAGCGGCACGGCGGGGCGTGGGTGCCGTGCGCCGGGTCGTCCTCCTCGCGGATCCGGAGGGTCGTCATCCGGGAGCCCTTGAGCGCCTTGCGGGCTTCGTGCAGGCTCATCGGCTTGCGGGCGGCGCGCTTGGAGCGCTTCCCGTCGACCGTGGTCAGGTACTGGGAGAGCAGGACGGCCTCCGGGCAGCGGCCGGTGAACCGTTCGCGGGCCTCGACCGGCAGGGTGTCCAGGAACTCGCCGACCAGCGGGTGCAGGACCGGGCGCCGGTCGTCCTTGTCGCCCGCCAGGGTGTGCACCTCGCCGCCCTTGAGCGACAGCGCGGCGGCGACGGCGGGCAGCAGGCTGTCGCGGTGGTGGCGCAGCACGGGCGGGCCCGCCGGCTCACCGGTGGTCATGCGGTGTCCTCCTCCTCGTTCCTGGCGGTCCGGTTCCCGTTGGCTCCGGTCGGTCCCGGGGCAAGCCTGTCATTCGGCACCGACAACCGCACAACCGGGGTGCGGGGCGGACCGAACACCCGTGCGGCCACCGGCCGGTCGGGCGCCCGTCCCACCCGCATCCTGGCCGCCCACCGGCCGGAACCGCACACCGTCGTCATGACTTGTCCGCCGATCTACCGAAACCGCCCCCCGGCCCGGGCCCCGCCCGGTACGGTTCCGGCAGCGAGCCCGGGACGGCCCGGGCCCGGCCGTGCGGACACGGACGGGCCGGGCCGACTCCGGTGCCCGCGCCGGACGTTGAGGCCGCCGGGGCGGGCGCCGTCGCGCCCCGGCGCCGGAGCCAGGGAGGGTCCCCGCCGGACCCTCCATTGAGGGGGCCCGAGCGATGACGTCGAAGCAGTGGAGCGACGGGACGGCCAACCAGGCGCCCGGCGGCCACGTGCCCACCCCGGGCGAGCCGCCCCGGCCGGCGCCGGAACAGCCGGTCGGCCTCGCGGTGGTCGGGGCCGGCTACTGGGGGCCGAAGCTGGTCCGCAACGCCCAGCACACCCCGGCGCTGCGGCTGCACTGGCTGTGCGACCTGGACGAGGCCAAGGCCCGCGCCGTACTGGGGGAGTACAGCACCGTCGGGGCGACCGGCCGGTACGAGCGGGTGCTGGCGGACGAACGGGTCGACGCCGTCGCGGTGGCCACCCCGGCGGGCGCCCACTACCCGCTGGTGCGGGCCGCGCTGGAGGCGGGCAAGCACGTGCTGGTGGAGAAGCCGATCACCACCTCCTCCGCCGAGGCCGCCGAACTGGTCGAACTGGCCGAGGCCGCCGGGCTGGTGCTGATGTGCGACCACACCTTCTGCTACACCCCGGTGGTCCGCCGGATCCGCGAGCTGGTGCACGGCGGGGAGATCGGGGACGTCCAGTTCTTCGACTCGGTGCGGATCAACCTCGGCCTGGTCCAGCCGGACGTCGACGTGCTGTGGGACCTCGCCCCGCACGACCTGTCCGTCCTGGACTTCGTCCTGCCGCCCGGGGTCGTGCCGGTCGGCGTCTCCGCCCAGGGCGCCGACCCGATCGGCGCCGGCCGGGCCTGCGTCGCCTACCTGACGGTGCGGCTCAGCAACGGCGCGCTGGCGCACTGCCACGTCAACTGGCTCTCCCCGACGAAGGTCCGCACCACCCTGATCGGCGGCTCCCGGCGTACCCTGGTCTGGGACGACCTCAACCCCCAGGCCCGGCTGGCCGTGCACGACCGCGGGGTCGACCTCACCCCGCCCGACCAGCTCACCGACGCCATCCGGCACCGGGCGCTGATCTCCTACCGGGTCGGCGAGATGGTCGCGCCCGCGCTGGTCGAACAGGAGGCGCTGCGCAACGTGATGGCCGAGTTCGCGGCCGCCGTCGTCGAGGGCCGGGCCCCGCTCACCGACGGGCGGGCCGGGGTGCGGGTGCTGGAACTGCTGGAGGCGGCCTCGCTCAGCCTCGAACTCGGCGGCGTCACCGTACCGGTGGGGGCCGGGGACCGGGCGGCGGTGCGGTGACCGGCGCGACGGGCGGCGCTCCGGTGCCGGGGACGGTCCCGCTGGTCGACCTGGCCGCCGCGCACGCCGAGGTCGAGGCCGAGGTACGGGCCGGCTTCGACCGGGTGCTGGCGAGCGGCGCCTTCGTCAAGGGCCCCGAAGTGGCCGCCTTCGAGCGGGAGTACGCCGCCTTCGCGGGCGTCCGGCACTGCGTGGGCGCCGCCAACGGCACCGACGCCCTGGAACTGGCCCTGCGCGCCCTGGACCTGCGGCCCGGCGGCGGAGTGGTGCTGCCCGCCAACACCTTCGTCGCCACCGCCGAGGCGGTGCGGCGGGCCGGACTGCGCCCGGTGCCGGTCGACGTCGACCCGGAGCACCTGCTGATCGACCCGGAGCGGGTCGCCGCCGCGCTGCCCGGGGCGGTGGCGCTGCTGCCCGTCCACCTGTTCGGCCAGTGCGCGCCGGTGGAGGTGCTGCTGGAACTCGCCGACGGCCGCCCGGTGGTGGTGGACGCGGCCCAGTCCCAGGGCGCCCGGCGGCACGGGCGCGGCGCCCACGGGCGGATCGCGGCGACCAGCTTCTACCCGGGCAAGAACCTCGGCGGCTACGGCGACGCCGGTGCGGTGCTCACCGACGACGACGAACTCGCCGCCGCCGTACGGCTGATCGGCGACCACGGCGCCCGCGACAAGTACGTGCACGAGCGGTTCGGCTTCAACTCCCGGATGGACGCCCTGCAGGCCGTCGTGCTGCGGGCCAAGCTGCGCCGGCTGCCCGACTGGAACGCCGCCCGCCGCGCCGCCGCCGCCCGCTACGACCGGCTGCTCGACGGGCTGCCCGGCGTCACCCCGCCGGCCACCGCGCCGGGCAACGTCCACGCCCGCCACCTCTACCCGGTGCGGATCGCCCGCGGCCGCGACGCGGTGCTCGCCGCACTGCACGGGGCCGGCATCGGCGCCGGGGTGCACTACCCCGTCCCGGTGCACCTGCAGCCCGCGTTCCGCCCGCTCGGGTACCGCGCGGGCGCCTTCCCGGTCGCCGAACGGGCGGCCGGCGAACTGCTCAGCCTGCCGCTGCACCCGCACCTCACGCAGGCCCAGCAGGTACGGGTCGTGGAGGTGTTGGGGCGGGCCCTGGGTGCGGGGGGTCGGCCGGGCGGGTGACCCAATAGGCTGGTGCCGAGCAAGCGCACCGAAGAATTTGCAGCAGCCAGTGGGGGCTCCCAGATGACGACAGGTCGGCCCGGCGTCGCCGCCGCACCGAACGCGGCGTACGCAGGTCAGGTGGTGCAGTTCCCGGACCCGGTCCGTGCCGAGCGGCACCCGGCCGGGGTCCGGGTGGACGAGGCGGGCTACCCGGACTTCGGTCCGTACGCCGCCGCGGCGGCCGAGGTCGCCGACCCGCCGGAGGGCTTCGGCGTGGACGAACTGCGGCTGACCGACTACGTCTCGGCCAACGCCGCGCTGTTCACCCAGGGCCACCCGCTCTGGGCCGACCTGGAGACCGCGGTGGCCACCCCGCCCGGCTGGACCTGGCACCACGCGGTCGGCCGGGCCGCCCCCGGCTGGCGCCGGATGGAGCTCGTCCCGGTCGAGGTCAAGGCCCTGCTGCGGCACCACGGCGGCCTGGCCGCCTCGCCCGCCGACCACTCCCGCCGGGGCACCCGCCCGCTGCAGGAGCGCCGGCCCGTCCACTTCTCGCTGGCCAAGGACGGCGGCGACCCGATCGGCGTCCCCGAGGACCTGGTGCAGCGCGCCGAGGAGCGCCTCGGCTACCAGCTGCCCGGCGCCTACCGCACCTTCCTCAAGCTCGGCGGCGGCCGCGGCCCGGTCGGCGTCGCGCTGGACACCGAGCTCGGCATGCTGCTCGACCAGCCGTTCCTCACCCTCACCGAGGAGTACGGCACCGAGGACGTCGTCTACGCCAACAAGTGCCTGCGCGACCACCTCACCAAGGACTACCTGGGCATCGCCTACGCCCAGGGCGGCCTCATCGCGCTCAAGGTGCGCGGCGACCGGATCGGCTCGGTCTGGTTCCACCTGTACGACGACGCCCGGGACTCCGGCGGGCCGGAGGCCCCCGAGGAGCGCTGCGCCCGGCTGCTGCTGCCCTGCGGGGACGACTTCGACGCCTTCCTGCTCCGGCTGGCCGGCAGCCCGCCGGAGCTGGAGACGGTCGCGGAGCTGATGGTGGACGGCGGGTTCGCCCGGGCCGTCCCGGTGGACTGACGTGATCGCGGGAACGGCGTTGAGGGAACGAGTGGGGACGACGGGGACAGGGGTGAACCGGGCGTGGTGACGTACGCGCAGGCGCAGGAGCTCGCCGAGGAGTGGGTCAACGGCGGGGTGCCGCACGGGCAGCAGCGCGAGGTGCGGGTCCGGGAGTTCGACCTCGGCTTCGTCTGCTGGGCGGTGTCGCCCGCGGACACGGCGGGCGGGCCCGCCGCCGGTGCCGACGGCGGGGCCGGCGCGGGCGGGGCGCGGCTGGTGATCGCCCGTGACTCGGGCGCCAGCACGCTGTGGCCCGCGCTGCCCGTCAACGAGGTGGTCCGGCAGTTCGAGGAGGTGTACGGGCGGCCGGTCGCGGCCAACCCGGCCGGGGCGGCGAAGCCCGCGCCGGGGCCGGTGGAGGCGACCTCCTTCCTGCTCAGCCCGCCGCAGTGGCTGCAGGAGGCGGGGGCGGCGGCGATCGCGGCGGAGGCCGAGAAGCTGGGGGGTGCCGCGGCTCCGGCTCCGTCTGCCGCGTCGGCGCCCGCGCCGGTCGCCGCGCCCGCGCCCGTGCCTGCCGACGTGCCGCCCGCACCGCTGCCGCCCGCGCCCGCCGTGCTGACCGAACCGCCGGTCTCCGAGCGGCCCGCCGGGGACGCGCCGACCATGCTCGCGCCGCCGCCCGGCGAGGACCCGTTCGCCGCCCCGCTGCCGCCGGCCGCGCCGGTGCCGCCGAGCGCCCCGACGCCGCCGCCCGCGCCGGTCGCGGCCGAGGCGGCGACCGTGCTGATGCCGGAGGGCCTGCGCACCTCCGGTTCGGACCTGCCCGAGGCGCCCGCCCCGGCCGGGGCCGAGGCCGCGACCGTGCTGATGCCCCCGGGCGGCGGCCCGGGCCTGCCGCCGTTCCCCCAGGCCGGCGCCCCGGACCCGGGTGCCCACGCCCCGGTGCCGACCGCGCCGCCCGTCGTCCCGCCGGCCCCGGTGCCCGCCCCGGCCGCCGAGCCGGCGCCGACGCTGCTCGCGCCGCCGGACGCCGTGCCGGGCCTGATGGGCCTGCCCGGTGCCCCGGCGACCCCGCCCGCCGCCCCGGTGGAGCAGGCGCCCACCATGCTGGCCTCGCCCGGCGGGCTGGCCGGCCTGCCCGGCGCCCCCGGCCCGGCCGCCCCGCCCGCCGCTCCGCCGGCCCAGGGCGGCGGTCTCGGCCGCAGCCCGGGCTCGGCCCCGCCGCCGCCCCCACCGGCCGCGCTGCGCGGCGCTCCGGGCGGAGCGTCCGGTGCCGCCGGCTCGGGCGGGCTGGGCCGCAACCCCGGCTCCGCCCCGCCGCCGCCCCCGCCCGCCGGGCTGCGGCAGACCCCGGGGCCGGGCGCGCCCGCCGCCGGTCCGGGCGGCCGTTCGGGCGGTTCGACCCCGCCGCCCCCGCCGCCGGCGGGCCTGCGCTCCGGTGACGCCCCGGCTCCCGCGCCGCAGGGCGGGCCCGGCCCGGCCGCCGCCGGCGTGGCGTACGAGGCGACCCAGCTGGCGAGCGCGATCGACCCCGCGCTGCTCGGCGGCCCGGCGGACCCGGGCACCCCGCCGTCCGGCGGCCCGGCCGTCCCGCCGCCGCCCGGCGGCCCGGCGGCCCCGGCCGCGCCCGCGGCGGGGTACGGCTACCCGAACGCGGGTGCCGCGCCCGGCGTCGTCCCGCCGAGCCCGGTCCCCGGCCCGCCGCCGGGGGCGCCGGTGCCGCCCGGGGTGCCCGCGGTCGGCCCGGGCTACTTCGCCGCGCTCAGCTACCGGGGCCCGGACGGCTCGGAGCAGAAGCTGCTGCACCGCAGCGAGCCGGGCACCCCGCACCCGGAGTGGAAGATCCTCCAGGACCTGCGGCGGCTGAACGTGCCGCCGGAGCAGGTGCTGGAGCTCTACACCGAGCTGGAGTCCTGCGACCTGCCGGGCGGCTACTGCAACCGCATGATCGCGGCCTCCTGGCCGAACGTGCGGCTGACCCACACCGCCCCGTACGGCCGCGACCACGCCTCCCGGCAGGCCGGGATGGCCGAGCTGCTGGACCACCTGGACGAGCTGCACCAGCTGGCCTCCGGTGCCCAGCGGGTCCGCCCGTTCCGGGTTCCGCTGCCCGCGCCGGGGACGGTCCAGGCGCTGCCCCCGCTGCCGCCCCAGCAGCTCGCCCAGGAGCTGGGGTCGGCCTTCGGCCAGAACCTGTTCCGCTACGAGCAGCGCGCGGTCTCCCGCCAGGGCGTGCCGGAGCCGGTGTCGCAGTCGCTGATGTGGGCCGGGCTGCCGCGCGACTTCGGGCCGTTCTTCTGGGCCCAGGCGCAGGAGGGCCGGCCGATCCCGACGCTGGCCGAGCTGGCCGCCGAGCGCGGCCTGCAGCAGGGCCCGGACTTCGGCGGCTACCTGGTGCTCGGCAACGACTACGGCCGTCAGCTGTGCGTCCAGTACGGCACCGCGAACGTGGTCGCCGTCGATGTCGACGGAACCGGCCAGCCGCCGCGCTTCGTCAACACCGGTGTACCGGAGTTCGTCCGCGCGCTGGCCCTGCTGGGCCGGATGTGGCGCCTGCGGTACGGGCTGACGCCGGAGCAGGCCGGTCGCTGGACGACCGACTTCCAGGCCCAGCTCGCCGCGATCGACCCGGCGGCCCTGCAGACCGCGGACACGTGGTGGGCCGTGCTGCTGGAGCAGTTCTGGGACGGTCTGCTGTAGCGGACCGTCGCGGATCCCCGCAGGTGGGAGGGGTCGTTCCGGTGTCCGGAACGACCCCTTCGGCGTGCCCCGGCAGCTGTGCCTCGTTGGGGTTTCGTCCGGATCTGCGCAAAATAGGTCAAGAGGATGGGTCTATTCGTCCCGTCCTCGACGCATTCCGGTCCGCACGACGACCGGATTCGGCCCCGGTGTCCCAACCGGTTCCGGATCCGTCCAGTCCGTCCGATCATGGGCTCCGCAGCCCGCGAAACGAGGGGAAGAGCCCATGAGCGACGCCGTCCCCCAGTACGGCTTCACCCAGGCCCGGCGCGGCTACGCGCCCGAGCAGGTCGACCGGGCGCTGGTCGCCCTGACCGCACAACGTGACGAGGCCTGGGAGCGGCTGAGCGTCCTGGGAGCCGGGATCCGGCAGATGGAGACCAGGCTCGACGACATCCGCCAGGCCGCCGAGGAGGCCCCGGAGCCGGACTACGAGGTGCTCAGCGAGCAGGCCGCCGGACTGGCCGACATGGCCCGGAACGAGGCCCGCGCCGTCAAGGAGAAGGCCGAGCGCTTCGCCGAGGACCTGCGGGACGAGGTCTACGAGGCCGGCCAGGCGGCCGCCAAGGCCGCCGAGGAGTTCGCCACCACCACCCGCTCCGAGGCCGACGCGGCCGCCCGCCGCACCGAGGAGCGCACCCGCGCCGAGGCCGAGGGCATCCGCGCCGAGGCCGACCGGGAGAGCCGCGCCGCCCGGGACGGCGCCACCGCCTACGCCGCCAAGGTCCGGGTGGCCGCCGCCGAGGCCAGCGAGCACGCCGAGGCCGAGCTGGCCGCCAGGCGCCGCAAGGCCGACGAGACCTTCGCCGAGGCCCAGGCCAAGGCCGACGCCGAGGACGCCGAGGTCTCCGCGACGGCCGAGCGCCGGGTCAAGGAGGCCGAGCAGCACCGGGAGACGGTGCTGAACCGGATCAAGCAGCTGGAGACCGACGCCCAGGCGAAGGCCGACCAGCTGGTCGAGCAGGCCCGCCGGGAGGCGGAGAAGATCAACGCGGAGAGCGAGCGCGAGCAGCAGGCCTTCGACGCCCGGCTGGAGACGGTGCAGCAGCACCTGGACCACATCAAGGCGACGCTGGCCTCGCTCACCGGCGCGGCGGTCGGACAGATCGAGCCCGAGCGGCTGGTCGCGGCCGCCGCCGGGGCCGCCGCGGCAGCCGCGGCCGAACCGGTGGACGCGGTGGCGGACACGGTGGCGGACGCGGCACCGGTCGACTCGGAGGCGGACACCGGGGAGATCCCGCTGCCGGACCTGCGCGGCGCCGCGGCCCCGGCCGGCCGGCCGGCCGAGGCTCCCGCCGCCGCCCCGGCGGCCGCTCCCACCGGCGCGCGGCCCGGCGCGACGGCGCTGCTGCGGCAGCCGGTGGTCGGCGGCGCCGTGGCGGCCAGGACCGCCGAAGCCAGGGCCACCGAAGCCAGGACCGCCGATGCCAGGACCGCCGGTGCCGAGCCCGCCGACGCCGAGGCCGGGGGCGCCGCCGACCCGGTGGTGACCGGTCCGGTCGTCCCGGCCGCGGTGCCGCCGAAGCCGGCCGCGCCGCCCGGGCCGGTGGCGGCGCCCGCGGACGGCGCGGAGGCGGCCGAGGGCGCCGAGGGCGCGGACGAGACCCGGATCATCCCGAAGATCATCATCGTGGACGACGGTGCCGGTTACGCGCCCCCCAACACGGTGTCCTACCGCCGCAAGTAGTCCTCGGCTTCCCTCGCTCGCCCGCGATCAGCCGGGTGAGCTCCGCGTCCTGGGCCCTGACCGCCTCCCGCCGGGCGGCCAGGGCCTGCGCGTTGCGGTCGATCAGCTGCCGCCGGTGGTCGGCCGGCCCGGCGGACCGGAGGGGCCGGACCGGGCGTGCGGTCCGCGTCGGCGCGGGCGGCGGCCTCCGCGCCGGGGTGATCGACGACGGCGACCTGTCCCGCTGGTAGGTCCGGCGCCCACCGGCCGACAGAGGGCCGGCGCGCCGCGGGACCGAAGGATGAGGCCGAGACCCGTGGCGCCCTCCAGGAAAGGGCGCCACGGTTCCCGGCGCTTGGGCGGGCGCCCCCACCCAGGGTCGCCCGGCCTCGCACCTCCGACCCCCATCGGCGGTGCGACAGTGCCGCCACAGCCATCCCCCACGGTTGGGTGCGGCGGGCACATTCACCATGGTGCGCGATCTCCATGGACGGCCAGTGACAGGAGTATGTCCAGTTCGTGGCGGATGGCGGAGCCCGGTCCGGACCGGCGTCCGAGCGCTTCGTCCACCGGTCGGCCCGGTGTTCCGTCCAGTGGTTCGCCTGCGGTCGTGTCCCTGACAGGAGGCGCCCGCGGCCGCATTCCGCCCCCGCGCGGCCGGTCGCCCGGGCGGCGCGGCCCCGCCGGGCTCGTACGCCGCGTGCCCGTCCGTGCCGCGGCGTAGGCTGGAGACCCCCCGGCCGCTCGGCGTGCCGGGCCGTTCGCGTTGCCCCGGCGGGCCGTTCGCCGCCCGGAGGCAGCATCAGCCACGGCACGAAGAAGAGACCCCAGATGAGTCTGACCGGACTGCTCGATGTCGTCGCGCGGGACGCGGCGCTCGCCGAGGCGATCGAGGCGGCCACCGCCACCGGAGCCGCGGCCGGCGGCCGCCGGCACCTGGACCTGGTCGGACCGCCCGCGGCCCGGCCGTTCGCCGTCGCCGCACTGGCCCGCGCACTCGCCGGCCGGGCGGCCGGCGAGCGGGGCCGTCCGGTGCTGGCCGTCACCGCGACCGGGCGGGAGGCCGAGGACCTGGCCGCCTCGCTGCGCTCGCTGCTGCCCGCCGACGCGGTCGCCGAGTACCCCGCCTGGGAGACCCTGCCGCACGAGCGGCTGTCGCCCCGCTCGGACACCGTCGGCCGCCGGCTGGCCGTCCTGCGCCGGATCGTGCACCCGCGGGCGGACGACCCGGCGGCCGGGCCGGTGCAGGTGATCGTCGCCCCGGTCCGCTCGGTGCTCCAGCCGCAGGTGAAGGGGCTGGCCGAGCTGGAGCCGGTGGCCGTGCGGCGCGGGGAGACCCACGACCTGGAGGAGGTCGCCCGCGGGCTCGCCGCGGCCGCCTACGCGCGGGTCGAACTGGTCGAGAAGCGCGGCGAGTTCGCCGTTCGCGGCGGCATCCTGGACGTCTTCCCGCCGACCGAGGAGCACCCGCTGCGGGTGGAGTTCTGGGGCGACGAGGTCGAGGAGATCCGCTACTTCAAGGTCGCCGACCAGCGCTCGCTGGAGATCGCCGAGCACGGGCTGTGGGCGCCGCCCTGCCGGGAGCTGCTGCTGACCGACCAGGTGCGCGCCCGGGCCGCCGAACTGTCGGCCCAGCAGCCCGGGTTGGCCGAGATCCTGGACAAGATCGCGGAGGGCATCGCGGTCGAGGGCATGGAGTCGCTGGCACCCGTCCTGGTGGACGACATGGAGCTGCTGCTCGACGTGCTGCCGCTCGGCTCGGTCACGGTGGTCTGCGACCCGGAGCGGGTCCGGACCAGGGCGGCCGACCTGGTGGCCACCAGCCAGGAGTTCCTCCAGGCCTCCTGGGTCGCGGCCGCCGCCGGCGGTGACCGGCCGATCGACCTGGAGACCATCGACGTCTCCGCCGCCTCGCTGCGCTCGCTCGCCGAGGTGCGCGAGCACGCCGACGAGATCGGCCTGCCCTGGTGGTCCGTCAGCCCGTTCGCGACCAGCGAGTCGACGGTCGACGGCATCCTGGAGTTCGACGTCAACACGCTGACCCTCGGCATGCACGCCGTCGAGGCCTACCGGGGCGACACCGCCCGGGCGATCGCCGACGCAAAGGAGCGGCTGGCCGCCGACTGGCGGGTCGTCATGGTCACCGAGGGCCACGGCCCGGCCTCCCGGCTGGCCGAGGTGCTCGGCAACGAGGGCATCCCGGCCCGACTGGTCGCCGACCTCGCCGAGGCGCCCACCCGGGACGTCGTGTACGTCTCCTGCGGCTCCATCGAGCACGGCTTCGTGGACGAGGGGCTCAAGCTCACCGTCATCACCGAGACCGACCTGTCCGGCCAGAAGTCCTCCACCAAGGACATGCGCCGGATGCCGTCCCGGCGCCGCAACGCGATCGACCCGCTGGCCCTGGCCGCCGGCGACTACGTGGTGCACGAGGCGCACGGCGTCGGCCGGTACGTCGAGATGGTGCAGCGCACCGTCCAGGGCGCCACCCGCGAGTACCTGGTGCTGGAGTACGCCCCCGCCAAGCGGGGCCACCCCGGCGACCGGCTGTTCGTGCCGACCGACCAGCTCGACCAGGTCACCAAGTACGTCGGCGGCGAGGCCCCGACGCTGCACCGGCTCGGCGGCGCGGACTGGGCCAAGACCAAGCAGCGGGCCAAGAAGGCGGTCAAGGAGATCGCCGCCGACCTGATCAAGCTGTACTCGGCCCGGATGGCCGCCCCCGGCCACACCTTTGGCCCCGACACCCCGTGGCAGCGCGAGCTGGAGGACGCCTTCCCGTACGCCGAGACGCCGGACCAGCTGACCACCATCGCCGAGGTCAAGTCGGACATGGAGAAATCCGTCCCGATGGACCGGCTGATCTGCGGCGACGTCGGCTACGGCAAGACCGAGATCGCCGTGCGGGCCGCGTTCAAGGCGGTGCAGGACGGCAAGCAGGTCGCCGTGCTGGTGCCGACCACCCTGCTGGTGCAGCAGCACTTCTCCACCTTCGCCGAGCGGTACGCCAACTTCCCGGTCACCGTGAAGGCGCTGTCCCGCTTCCAGACCGACAGCGAGGCCAAGGCCGTGCTGGAGGGGCTGTTCGAGGGCTCGGTGGACGTCGTCATCGGCACCCACCGGCTGTTCTCCGCCGAGACCAGGTTCAAGGACCTCGGCCTGGTCATCGTCGACGAGGAGCAGCGCTTCGGCGTCGAGCACAAGGAGCAGTTGAAGAAGCTGCGCGCCAACGTGGACGTGCTCACGATGTCCGCGACGCCGATCCCGCGCACCCTGGAGATGGCCGTCACCGGCATCCGCGAGATGTCCACCATCACCACCCCGCCGGAGGAGCGGCACCCGGTGCTGACCTTCGTCGGGCCGTACGACGAGAAGCAGATCTCGGCCGCGATCCGGCGCGAACTCCTGCGCGAGGGCCAGGTGTTCTACATCCACAACCGGGTCGAGTCGATCGACAAGGCGGCCGCCCGGCTCAAGGACCTCGTCCCCGAGGCGCGGATCGCCACCGCGCACGGGCAGATGGGGGAGACCCAGCTGGAGAAGGTCGTCGTCGACTTCTGGGAGAAGGAGTTCGACGTCCTGGTGTCGACCACGATCGTGGAGTCCGGCATCGACATCTCCAACGCCAACACCCTGATCGTCGAGCGCGGCGACACCTTCGGCCTCTCCCAGCTGCACCAGCTGCGCGGCCGGGTCGGTCGCGGGCGCGAGCGCGGCTACGCGTACATGCTGTACCCGCCGGAGAAGCCGCTCACCGAGACCGCCCACGAGCGGCTGGCCACCATCGCCCAGCACACCGAGATGGGCGCCGGCATGTACGTCGCCATGAAGGACCTGGAGATCCGCGGCGCCGGCAACCTGCTCGGCGGCGAGCAGTCCGGGCACATCGCGGGCGTCGGCTTCGACCTCTACATGCGGATGGTCGGCGAGGCGGTGGCCGAGTTCCGCGAGTCGCTGGCGAACGGCGGCGAGCCGGAGGAGGAGCCGCTGGAGGTGAAGATCGAGCTGCCGGTCGACGCCCACGTGCCGCACGACTACGCCCCCGGCGAACGGCTGCGGCTGCAGGCCTACCGCTCGATCGCGGCGGTCAACTCGGAGGCGGACATCCAGCAGGTCCGGGACGAGCTGGCGGACCGCTACGGGAAGCTGCCCGAGCCGGTCGAGAACCTGCTGATGGTCGCCGGCCTGCGGCTGTACGCCCGCCGCTGCGGGATCTCGGACATCACCCTCCAGGGCTCCAACGTCCGCTTCGGCCCGGTGGAGCTGCGGGAGTCCCAGCAGCTGCGGCTGAACCGGCTCTACCCGCGCAGCCAGGTCAAGGCGGCGGCCCAGCAGCTCCTGGTGCCCCGGCCGAGCACCGGCCGGATCGGCGGCAAGCCGCTGGTCGGGCGCGAACTGCTCGGCTGGTGCACCGAGTTCCTGTCGGCGATGTTCGACGATCTGGCGGGGACGAAGAAGTAGCGCCCAGGCGGCCGTCCACGGCGGTTCACGGCGGTTCACGGCGGTTCCGGGCCCGGCCCGGGACCGCCGTTCGGCTGCCGGGCACCGGCAGGGGCCCGGGGCGCCCGCGGCGGGTAGGTTCGAGGGGTGACGACGAATGGTGTGCCGACGGACGCTCCGGGCGCGAAGTTGATCCTGCTGACCACCACCCACCGGGTGGCCCCCGGCCTGCTGGCGTGGCCGGCCTGGGAGGCGCTGCGGTCGGCCGGGCGGGTGCTGGTGGGGGACGAGGGGCATCCGCAGCTGGCGGCGGTGCGGCAGGCCGGGGTGGCGGTGGAGGTGGTGCCGGCCGGGTCGGCGCCGGCGCTGGCCCGGCTGCTCACCGGGCAGCCCGCCGGGGCGGGGCCGACGGTCTGGCTGGGCGGCCCGGACGGGGACCCGGGGCTGACGGACGCGCTGGCCCGGCTCGCGGTGGAGCACGCCGGGGAGGTGCCGGAGATCGAGGTGCTGCCCGGCTCGTACGACCTGCCGGGTGCGCGGCTGCTGGACCTCGCCTCGGTGATGGACCGGCTGCGCTCGCCGGGCGGCTGCCCGTGGGACGCCGAGCAGACCCACGAGAGCCTGGTGAAGTACCTGGTCGAGGAGGCCTACGAGCTGGTCGAGGCGATCGAGCAGGGGGACCGGGACGCGCTGCGCGAGGAACTGGGCGACGTCCTGCTGCAGGTGTTCTTCCACGCCCGGATCGCCGAGGAGCACCCGACCGGGCCGTTCACCGTCGACGACGTGGCCGGGGACATCGTGGACAAGCTGGTGTACCGGCACCCGCACGTGTTCGGGGACGTCGAGGCCGGCGGCGCCGCCGAGGTGGAGGCGAACTGGGAGCAGTTGAAGGCGGCCGAGAAGGCGGACCGGGAGTCCGTCCTGGACGGCGTGCCGGCCGGGCTGCCGGCGCTGGCGTACGCGGCGAAGCTGGTGTCCCGGGTGCGCCGGGCGGGCTTCGCGGCGGTGCCGGACGAGCCGTACGAGCTGCCGCGCGAGCTGACCGCGGAGTCGGCGGGCCGGCTGCTGCTGGCGGTGGCCCAGCGGGCGCACGACGCCGGGGTGGACGTGGACGCGGCGCTGCGCTCGGCCGCGCGCGGCTACCGGGACGCGGTGCGCGCGGCCGAGGGGCTCGAACCGGAGTAGCGCAGGCGGCTCAGGCCGCCGTGGCGGTGCGCTCCGAGGCGGACCGCTGCGGCGGGACGAGCTCGCCGATCGCCTCGCCGATCAGGACGACCAGTTCGGCGAGGCGCTCCAGGTCGAGGTGGGCGGGCAGGTCGGCGAGGGAGACGATCCGCTCGCCCTTCGGGCCCGCCACGCAGAAGAGGTCGATCGGCCCGAAGTGCTTCTCGGCGGTGTCGACCAGGGCGGCGACGTCGCTGGGCCGGCGGATGTCGCCGGAGACGCCGACCACGGGGCAGCCCGGCCGGTCGAGTTCGGAGGCGAGGTCCTCGGCGATGCCGACATGGGTGTCGGCGATCAGCATCCCGGCGGCGCCGGCCGCGGCGAACCGGCGGGCGAGGTCGGCCCCCGAACCGCCCGCGAGTACCGCGATGACGACGACTGCTCCGCTGACCGTCATTGGTCCAGCTCCTCCCTGCGGGCGACACCGCACCGGCGCCCGCGCGTACTTCGGAGGATCGTAGGCACGTCCTGACCCTCCGCAACAGGGATTACCCCGCAGGTGACCAGGCTCACGCCTGCCGCCCGGCCAAGAGCTGGCCAAGGCCTGTCCGCACACCGTCCACGGGCCGTCCACGGAGTGTCGGCGTGCCGCTCGCGCGCCGGTCACGGGCGGTTCGCGCGCCGGTGACCTCCGGGCGGTCGCGGGGACGCGGGCGCCGGCGGTCCGGACCCGTCCGGTCCAGCGGTTACGGTCGACCCATGCCAGCTCAGCCCGAGGGCGCCCAGCCCGCCGCCCAGCCCGACCCGCAGCTCTTCACCTGGGAGTTCGCCGCCGACCCGTACCCCGCCTACGCCTGGCTGCGCGAGCACGCCCCGGTGCACCGCACCACGCTGCCGAGCGGGGTGGAGGCCTGGCTGGTGACGCGCTACGCGGACGCCCGGCAGGCGCTCGCGGACGGCCGGCTGTCGAAGAACCCGGCGCACCACAGCGAGCAGGCGCACCGCACCGGCCGGGTGGGCATCCCGGGGGAGCGGCAGGCGGACCTGATGACCCACCTGCTGAACATCGACCCGCCGGACCACACCCGGCTGCGCCGCCTGGTGTCGAAGGCGTTCACCCCGCGCCGGGTGGCCGAGTTCGAGCCGCGGGTGCAGCAGCTGACCGACCGGCTGATCGACGGCTTCGCGCAGCGCGGTTCGGCCGACCTCATCCACGAGTTCGCCTTCCCGCTCCCCATCTACGCGATCTGCGACCTGCTCGGCGTGCCGGCCGAGGACCAGGACGACTTCCGCGACTGGGCCGGAATGATGCTGCGGCACACGAAGCCGGGACACGGCGGCAGCCAACGCGGCGGCGTGGGCCGGGCGGTGAAGCGGATGCGGGCGTACCTGCTGGAGCTGATCCACCGCAAGCGGGCGGACCTCGGGGACGACCTGATCTCCGGCCTGATCCGGGCGAGCGACCACGGCGAGCACCTGACCGAGAACGAGGCCGCCGCGATGGCCTTCATCCTCCTCTTCGCCGGGTTCGAGACGACGGTGAACCTGATCGGCAACGGGACGTACGCGCTGCTGCGCAATCCCGGGCAGCGGGCCCTGCTGCAGGAGTCGGTGGCCCGCGGCGAGACCGCGCTGCTGGAGACCGGGATCGAGGAACTCCTGCGCTACGACGGGCCGGTGGAGCTGGCGACCTGGCGGTTCGCGACCCGTCCGCTGACCATCGGCGGGGTGGAGATCCCGGTCGGTGATCCGGTGCTGGTGGTGCTGGCGGCGGCGGACCGCGATCCGGCCAGGTTCTCCGACGAGAACACCCTCGACCTGGCCCGGAGCGACAACCCGCACCTGGGGTTCGGGCACGGCATCCACTACTGCATCGGCGCCCCGCTGGCCCGGTTGGAGGGGCGGTCCGCGCTGGCCACGCTGCTTTCCCGGCTGCCCGACCTGCGACTGGCCGAAAGCCCGGAGAATCTGCGCTGGCGGGGTGGCCTGATCATGCGTGGATTGCGCGAACTTCCGGTCGAATTCAGTCCGGAGCTCCGGTCGCCGCACGGCGTTCCTGAGCCGGCGACACGCTGACGAGGCATCCGGAACCGGCCACCGGCGGCGGTATGAACGCCCATCAAACCGGACAAAGCCCCGCCGTTGGTAGGCGATCGAACACGGGCCGTAATTCTTGTGTGATGTCGGTGATATGAGCTTGTGATTCGTCTGAGGATCTGTCTAGTCTCCGTGGAGTTCGCAGCTGCGGACCTCGTGCGCGGGACGCCGAATCCTGCCCGCCGCGTCACGGGAAACCGACCAGAACCCTGGGCAGGGGCGGGGGAACCAGGTTTGTTGCCGTTCCTCCACGGCTTGGGGTGAAGCCGCCCGCGCGGATTCGATTCCGCAGACGGCGGCCGGGCCACCTCCCGGTCCGAACCCGACAGCTCACCTCGCAGGCGTGCGGAGAGGGACCTTCATGCTGTTCGTTGGAACTGGCCGTCATCGTCGTCGCACCCAGGCCGAGAAGGCCATCGCCGTCGCCGGTGTGGCCGGCGTCGGACTCGCACTGCCGCTCCTCACCGCCACCGGCGCCTCCGCCGCCCCGGCCTCCGTCTGGGACTCCGTCGCCCAGTGCGAGAGCGGCGGCGACTGGAGCATCAACACCGGCAACGGCTTCTCCGGCGGCCTCCAGTTCACCTCCAGCACCTGGAAGGCGTACGGCGGCACCGCGTACGCGGCGCAGGCCAACCAGGCCAGCAAGGCGCAGCAGATCGCGGTCGCCGAGAAGGTCCTCGCCTCGCAGGGCCCCGGCGCCTGGCCGGTCTGCTCCAAGAAGGCCGGCCTGAGCAAGGGCGGCGCCCCGGCCGAGGTGGACACCTCCTCGGACGCCAAGCCGCAGAAGCAGCAGGCCCAGAAGCAGGCGCCCAAGCAGCAGGCCCCCAAGGCCGCCGCGAAGCCCGCCCAGCCGAAGCCGGTCCAGCAGTACGCGCCGAAGCACGCCGCGCCGAAGCAGGCCGAGAAGCCCGCCGACCCGTCGGCGCAGCAGTACGCCCCCAAGCACGCCGCCCCGCGGGCCGCCCAGGCCCCGGCCGCCACGACCGGCCACGACTACACCGTGCGGGACGGCGACACCCTGTCGGGCATCGCCACCGCCCAGGGCGTGTCCGGCGGCTGGCAGGCGCTGTACGACGGCAACCGCGGCACGGTCGGCGGAAACCCGGACCTGATCGTGCCCGGCCAGGTCCTGCACCTGGGCTGAGCCGGACCGTTCCACGGCGGACGACACGCTGGACACGGAGGGGGCCGCGCCCGGCGGCCCCCTCCGTCCGCGTCCGCCCGCCCCGGTGGGACGCACCGGGACGAGCAGGTGAACTACCGGTGGGTAGCCGGGCCACACGGTGAGACGCAGCCCAGGCGGACGTGGCCCCGGGAGCCCGGGCGGTTAGGCTCTGGTCGTAACGACTCCGCAATCGTCCGGCCGGCAGCACCACCCGCGGCCGGACCCTGCTTCCGCAAGGAGATGCTTCGTGCCGTCCATCGATGTCGTCGTAGCCCGTGAAATCCTCGACTCCCGCGGCAACCCCACGGTCGAGGTCGAGGTCGGCCTCGACGACGGCAGCACGGGTCGTGCCGCTGTTCCGTCGGGTGCCTCGACCGGCGCCTTCGAGGCGCTCGAACTGCGCGACGGCGACAAGAACCGCTACTTCGGCAAGGGCGTGGAGAAGGCCGTCCTGGCCGTCATCGAGCAGATCGGCCCCGAGCTGGTCGGCTACGACGCCACCGAGCAGCGCCTGATCGACCAGGCCATGCTCGACCTGGACGCCACCCCGGACAAGTCCTCGCTCGGCGCCAACGCCATCCTGGGCGTCTCGCTGGCCGTCGCGCACGCCGCCTCCGAGGCCAGCGACCTGCCGCTGTTCCGCTACCTGGGCGGCCCGAACGCCCACGTCCTGCCGGTCCCGATGATGAACATCCTCAACGGCGGCTCGCACGCGGACTCCAACGTCGACATCCAGGAGTTCATGATCGCTCCGATCGGCGCGGAGTCCTTCTCCGAGGCCGTCCGCTGGGGCGTCGAGGTCTACCACACCCTCAAGGGCGTGTTGAAGGAGCGCGGCCTGTCCACCGGCCTCGGCGACGAGGGCGGCTTCGCGCCGAACCTGGACAGCAACCGCGAGGCCCTGGACCTCATCACCGAGGCCATCCAGAAGGCCGGCTACGTGCCCGGCCGCGACATCGCGCTGGCCCTGGACGTCGCCGCCTCCGAGTTCTTCCAGGACGGCGCCTACCAGTTCGAGGGCAAGGCCCTGTCGGCCGCCGAGCTCATCGAGTACTACGCCGAGCTGGTCGCCTCCTACCCGCTGGTCTCCATCGAGGACCCGCTGGACGAGTCGGACTGGGACGGCTGGAAGGCCATGACCGTCAAGCTGGGCGACAAGGTCCAGCTGGTCGGCGACGACCTGTTCGTCACCAACCCGGCCCGCCTGGCCAAGGGCATCGAGACCGGCACCGCCAACGCGCTGCTGGTGAAGGTGAACCAGATCGGCTCGCTGACCGAGACCCTGGACGCCGTCGAGCTGGCCCAGCGCAACGGCTACCGCTGCATGATGTCGCACCGCTCCGGCGAGACCGAGGACGTCACCATCGCCGACCTGGCCGTCGCCACCAACTGCGGCCAGATCAAGACCGGTGCCCCGGCCCGCTCCGAGCGCGTCGCCAAGTACAACCAGCTGCTGCGCATCGAGGAGATCCTCGACGACGCCGCCGAGTACGCCGGCCGCGGCGCCTTCCCGCGGTTCAAGCACGAGGGCTGAGCACGCCCGGGCCGGGCGACGTCCGGCCCGGCCGCCGGGGGCCCGAGGCCCCCGGTAGCGCACGCCTGACCGGTGCCCCGCCGCTCACCCCGTAGGGTGGACGGCGGGGCACCGTCGCGACCAGGAGGGGATACGGGAGATGGCTGGCTGGAGGATCCCGGGTTTGGCGGCCCGGCCTCGGTTCACGAGCCGGGCGACCGTCCTGGTCCTGGTGCTCTGCTCGCTGGTGGCGATCCTGGCCTACCCGACGCGGCAGTTCATCTCCCAGCGCGCCGAGATCTCCGCCCAGCGGGCGAAGGCCGACCACGCGCGCCAGCAGGTCGACCAGCTGCGCCGGGACAAGGCGCGCTGGCAGGACCCGGAGTACGTCAAGGCGCAGGCCCGCGCCCGGCTGCACTACGCGGTGCCGGGGGAGACCCCGTACATCGCGGTGGACCCGGCCGGTCCGGCCGCCCAGCCCTCCGCCCCGGCCGCTCCCGCCGCCGACGCGGCCGCCGGCCCGGCGAAGGCCGCCAAACCCTGGTACACCAGCATCTGGGACTCGGTGGACGCCGCCGACGCCGTCGCGCTGGCCCCCGCCGCACCCCGTCCGCTCCCCCCGTCCTCCGTTGGAGACCCCACCCCCCATGACCACTGAGAACCACCCCGCCGTCTCCGACGCCGACGTCGCGGCCATCGCCGCCCAGCTCGGCCGGGTGCCGCGCGGCTTGCGCGGCGTCGCGCACCGCTGCCCCTGCGGCAACCCCGACGTCGTGGAGACGGCCCCCCGGCTGCCGGACGGCACGCCGTTCCCGACGCTGTACTACCTGACCTGCCCCAAGGCCGCCTCGCTGATCGGCACCCTGGAGGCGGAGGGCGTGATGAAGGACCAGACGGCCCGGCTCGCCGAGGACCCGGAGCTGGCCGCCGCCTACCAGAGGGCGCACGAGGACTACATCGCCCGGCGTGACGCGATCGAGGTGCTGGAGGGCTTCCCGAGCGCCGGCGGCATGCCGGACCGGGTGAAGTGCCTGCACGTGCTGGTCGGCCACTCGCTGGCGGCCGGAGAGGGCGTCAACCCGCTCGGCGACGAGGCGATCGGCATGCTGGAGGACTGGTGGGCCAAGGGCCCGTGCGTCTCCCCGGCGGAGGTCGAGGCGGCCGGTGAGCGGGTGCTGCGCAACCGTGCCAAGGACCAGGACCACGAGGCCGTGATCGCGGCCAAGCAGCAGAAGACCGCCGAGCGGGCCGCGAAGAAGCGCGCCACCGAGGAAGGCGCGGCGGCGCAGGACGCGACGGCGGAGCAGGAGTCCGAGTGAGCACGACCCGCGTGGCCGCGATCGACTGCGGCACCAACTCGATCCGGCTGCTGGTCGCCGACCTGGACCCGGAGACGGGCGAGATCACCGACCTCGACCGCCGCATGATCATCAACCGGCTGGGCCAGGGCGTGGACCGCACCGGTCGGCTGCACCCGGACGCGCTGGAGCGCACCTTCGCCGCCTGCCGGGAGTACCGGGAGGTCATCGCGGGCTTCGGCGTCGGCCCGGAGCGCACCCGCTTCGTCGCCACCAGCGCCTCCCGGGACGCCGAGAACAGCGACGAGTACGTCAAGGGCGTGCGCGACATCCTGGGCGTCGAGCCGGAGGTGGTGAGCGGCGAGGAGGAGGCGCACCTGTCCTTCGTCGGTGCCACCAAGGAGCTGGCCGGCGGGCAGTTCCCCGCCCCCTACCTCGTCTTCGACCTGGGCGGTGGCTCCACCGAGTTCGTGCTCGGCGGGGCGGAGGTCCAGGTGGCGCGCTCGGTGGACATCGGCTGCGTGCGGCTGACCGAGCGGCACTTCGGCGGCGCCGAGCTGCCCTCGCCGGAGCAGATCGCGCAGGCCCGGGCGCACGTGCGGGCCGAGCTGGACAAGGCCGAGGAGGTCGTCCCGCTGACCGGTGCGGCCACCCTGGTGGGCCTGGCCGGGACGGTGACCACGGTGTCCGCGATCGCCCAGGACCTGCCCGCGTACCAGTCGGAGCGGATCCACCACTCCCGGATCAGCCGCGAGCGGGTCGCCGAGATCGCCCGCGAGCTGCTGGCCGCCACCCACGCCGAGCGCGCGGCCATCCCGTCGATGCACCCGGGCCGGGTGGACGTGATCGCGGCGGGCGCGCTGGAACTGCTGGAGATCATGGACCGCACCGGCGCCGCCGAGGTGGTCGTGAGCGAGCACGACATCCTGGACGGCATCGCCTGGAGTACGGCCTCCTGACCGTCCGCGGGCCTTACCCCACCGGCCCCGGCGCCCCTTTCGGGGTGCCGGGGCCGGGGCGCGCCCGGGAGCGTGCGAGAACCTTCGTGAATTTCTTCACATGGCGATCCAGCCTTTCGTCGCACCCCGTGGCCCGCTACGCCCGAATTGTGAGACCGAAGGCCCTCCGGTCGTACGGCCCCTTGGATCGCAGGTCAGGCCTCGTCCGTGGTTTGAAAATCGAAATCACGAGCGGGAACCCGGGCGCTGTACGGATCGTTGCTGCTCAGCCGGGTAGTGCTCCGGCGCACGTTCGCGGGGGGCTGCCGGGGGTCGTGAGCCGGTGCGCCGGGCCGGATTTTGCGGGCGCGAAGTGTAGCACGGGGTGTCCATGAGCTTGTGACCGGGCTCACGAAGGCTGCTCCGGACGGTGCTGGATACTTTCGGATATGAGCACCACGGAGCGTCCTCGCATCCTCATTGTCGGCGGTGGTTACGTCGGCCTGTATGCCGCGATGCGCATCCTCAAGAAGATGCGCTACGGCGAAGCGACCGTCACGGTCGTCGACCCGCGGTCGTACATGACGTACCTGCCCTTCCTCCCCGAGGCGGCCGGCGGCAACGTCGCGCCCCGCAACCTCGTCGCGCCGCTGCGCAAGACCCTCAAGCAGGCGGAGGTGCTGACCGGGTCCGTCACCGGCATCGACCACGCCCGCAAGGTCGCGACCATCCAGCCGGCGGCCGGCGACAGCTACGAGCTGCCCTTCGAGTACCTGGTCGTCGCGACCGGCTCGGTCTCCCGCACCTTCCCGATCCCGGGTCTGGCGGAGAACGGCATCGGCATGAAGACGGTCGAGGAGGCCATCGGCCTCCGCAACCACGTCATGGCCCAGCTCGACAAGGCCGAGTCCACCTCGGACGAGGAGGTCCGCCGCAAGGCCCTGACCTTCGTCGTCATCGGCGGCGGCTTCGCCGGCATCGAGACGGTCGCCGAGGTCGAGGACATGGCCCGCGACGCGGCCAAGCTGTACAAGACCGTCAGCCGCGACGACATGCGCTTCGTCGTGGTCGAGGCGGCCAACCGCATCCTCCCCGAGATGGGCCCGGACCTCGGTCTGTGGACCAAGGAGAAGCTCGAGGAGCGCGACATCGAGGTCTACATCGAGACCTCGATGGACTCCTGCGTCGACGGCCACGTCGTGCTCAAGAACGGCATGGAGATGGACGCCGCCACCATCGTGTGGACGGCCGGCGTGAAGCCGAACCCGGTGCTGGCCAACTTCGGCCTGCCGCTGGGCCCGCGCGGCCACGTCGACACGGCGCCGACCCTCCAGGTCCAGGGCTTCGACTACGTCTGGTCCGCCGGCGACAACGCCCAGGTCCCGGACCTCGCCGCCGGCGAGGGCGCTTGGTGCCCGCCGAACGCCCAGCACGCCTGCCGCCAGGCCGTCGTCCTCGGCGACAACGTGATCTCCGGCATGCGGGGCTTCCCGCAGAAGGAGTACAAGCACAAGAACCTGGGTGCGGTCGCCGGTCTCGGCCTGCACAAGGGCGTGGCGATCCTCTTCGGCAAGTACAAGCTCAAGGGCCGTCCGGCCTGGTGGTTCCACCGCCTGTACCACGGCGCGATGGTCCCGACCTTCAACCGCAAGGTCCGCGTCTTCACCGACTGGACCCTCGCGATGTTCCTGAAGCGCGAAGCGGTCGGCCTCTCCCAGATGGAGAAGCCGCAGCTTCCGATCCAGGAGGTCACGCCGCCCACCAAGCCCGCCGTCGAGGCCGCGAAGCCGGCCGCCGACAAGGAGCTCGCCAGCAAGTAAGCGACTGGACCCCGGTGTGGGAGCGCCGGGGTATGAGTCGGAGGCTCTCCGCCCGGCAGTGTCGCCGGACCACGACCTCCGTGGTGCTCAGCCGGCCGTGCGACCGGGCGGAGTACAGCAGTAGAGGAGCCCCTGCCGAGAAACCTCCGGCAGGGGCTCCTGCCGTGCCCCGCCCGCACCCGGTGCCGGTGCGCGTCCGCCCCCGGTCGCGGGGTGCGACCGGGGGCGGACGGAGCGGGCCGACGGGGTGTCAGTCGGTCTTGATGCTCGACAGGATGTCCAGCTTGGCGGCCCGGCGGGCCGGCCAGATCGCGGCCACCAGGCCGACCAGCCCGGCCAGGCCCAGGAACAGCGCCAGCTGGCCGTACGGCAGGACGGTGGTCAGCCCGCTCAGGCTGGACTTGAGCGTCCCGTTGATCGCCCAGGCGATGAAGCAGCCGAGCAGCAGGCCGATCCCGGCGCCGAAGAGCGAGATCACCACCGACTCCAGCCGGACCATCCGCTTGATGCCGCTCCGGTCCAGGCCGATCGCCCGCAGCATCCCGATCTCGCGCTTGCGCTCGAAGACCGACATGGCCAGCGTGTTGATCACGCCCAGGACGGCGATCAGGACCGCCATGCCCAGCAGGCCGTACATCAGGTTCAGCGCGAAGGTGATGACCTGGCTGAACTCGTCCCGGACGTCCTGCTTGGACTTGACCTCGATCACCGGGTTGGCGCCCGTGGCGTCCTTGATCGACTGCTTGAGCCCGGCGGTGGCGCCGTCCTTGCCCTTGACCAGGATCTGGGGGACGTCCGGCTTCGGGTCGTGCTTGGCGACCTCGCTGTCGGCCAGCAGGACCGAGCCGAGCACGCCGCCCGTCTCGTACACGCCGCCGACGGTGAGCCGGCCGGTGGAGTCGTCCGAGTAGGACACCTCCATCGTCGAGCCGGTGGTGACGTTGAACTTGGTCGCGACCTCCCGGTCCACCAGCAGCTGGCCCTTGCCGAGGGCCGCGGCGGAACCGCTGGTCAGCTTGATGTCGGCGATCTGGTCCAGGACCGCCGGGTTCAGCCCGGTGATCTCCTTGTAGGTGCCGTCGAGCTTCCAGTAGGAGGACGTCATCGGCGAGGAGGCCGCCACCCCGGGCGCCTTGGCGATCTGGGCGGGCACCTGCCCGGAGAGGCTCATGTGGTTGGCGGCCGAGACGATGTAGTCGGCCTTCATCGACTTGGTGACGGCCCGGTCGATGGTGTCCCCGACCGAGGTGCCGATCACGGTCAGCCCGGTGACCAGGGTCAGCCCGATGGTGAGCGCGGCGGCGGTGGCCGCGGTGCGGCGCGGGTTGCGCACCGCGTTCTGCTGGGCGAGCTTGCCGGGAGTTCCGCCCAGCCCCCGCAGCAGCGGGCCGACCAGGGCGACCACCGGGCGGGAGAGCAGCGGGAGCAGCACGAACACGCCGATCAGGGCCAGGAAGGCACCCGCGCCGACCGGCATCCGGCCGCTGTCGTTGCCGGTGGAGGCGCCGTAGGCGATCAGCGCCAGGCCGCCGCCGGCGAGCACCGAACCGATGGCGTTGCGCACCACCAGGCTCTTCTGGCTGGCCGGCTGGTCGCCGCTGCTCATCGCGGCCACCGGCGCGATCCGGGCGGCCCGTACGGCCGGCAGCAGGGCGGACAGGACCGTCACCAGCACGCCCACCACGAGGGTCACCACGACGGTCATCGGCTGGATCACCAGCGCGCCGCTCGGCATGTTCTCGTCCAGCGAGCCGATCAGCGACTGCATCCCGGCGCCGATCCCGATCCCGGCCAGCAGGCCGGCCGCCGCCGAGACGGTGCCGATCAGCAGCGCCTCGATCAGCACCGAGCGGGTCACCTGCTTGCGGCTCGCGCCGATCGCCCGCAGCAGCGCGAGCTCCTTGGTGCGCTGGGCGACCAGCATGGTGAAGGTGTTGGCGATGATGAAGATGCCGACGAAGAGCGAGATGAAGGCGAAGACCAGCAGCATGGTGCGCATGCTGTCGGTGCCCCTGGTGATCTGCTCCTGCTCGTCCGCCTGCAGCTTGGCGCCCGTCTCGACGTCGAACTTCTGGGCGGCCGGGACCTTCGACTCGACCTCGGCGAGCAGCGCCTCCTGGGAGGTGCCGGGCTTGGCGGTGAGCACGACGCTGCTGTAGCGGCCCGGCTCCAGCAGCGTCTGCTGGGCGGTGGCCTTGTCGAACAGGGTGAGCGTGCCGCCGGTGTTCACCACCGGGTCGTCGGTGGTGAAGACGCCGGTGAGCTTCGCCTCGATCACCGGACCGTTGGCGGCCACCCGGACGGTGTCGCCGACCTTGTAGCCCGCCTTGTCGGCGGTCCTGCGGTCGAGGGCGACCTCCTTGCCGTTCTTCGGCCCCTGACCCTCGGTCATCGGGTAGCGCGGGTCCCGGCCGTCCTGGCCGGGGGCGAAGTTGGCGCCCTTGGCCGACCAGACCTGGCCGATCAGGTTGCCCTTCTTGTCGGCGACCCCGGTGAAGCCGCCGGCCACGCCGCGCGCGCTCGCCGCGCCGGGCAGCCCGGCCAGCTGCTGGACGACGTCGTCGGTGAGGCCGGCGCCGGCCTCGCCCTTGTGCTTGGTCGAGGCGCCGGGGCCGACCGCGCGGTCCACGACCTGGACGGCGACGTCCGAGTAGCTCTTGGAGTTGCTGTCGCGCAGGGCCTTGCCGAAGGTGTCGGAGAAGACCATGGTGCCGGCGACGAAGGCGGTGCCGAGCATGACGGCCAGCGCCGTCATCAGCAGGCGGCCCTTGTGGGCCAGCACATTGCGCAGTGCGGTGCGATACATGAGGTGTCCTGGGGAGGTTCGAGGGCTTCGGTCGGCTCGCCGGCTCAGCTTGTGCGGCCCTTGGCGTCGAAGCGGCGCATGCGGTCCAGGACGGTGTCGGCGGTGGGGCCGTGGAGTTCGTCGACGATTCGGCCGTCGGCGAGGAAGACGACGCGGTCGGCGTAGGAGGCGGCGACGGGGTCGTGGGTGACCATGACGACGGTCTGGCCGAGTTCGCGTACGGAGTTGCGCAGGAAGGAGAGGATCTCGGCGCCGGAGCGGGAGTCGAGGTTGCCGGTGGGTTCGTCGGCGAAGATGATGTCGGGCTTTCCGGC